>NZ_CP111060.1 GCF_026250525.1 Chondrinema litorale | reverse complement strand
ACCTGTTTCGGATTTGTATATTTGATCTGTAGATCCCCATATACGGACATCCTGAAAGTTGATCTTTACTTCAAATTTATCGCTATTGTAATCAGCGAAAAACCTACTTCTTTGTTCAATAAAAAAAGCTGGGTTTCTTTCTTTAGTAGTTAAGGTTTTAAAACCATTTCTAAATTCAGCTCTAGGACGAATCTGTGCTCCTATTGTAAGTTGACCAAAAGAGTTTATATATAAAATTGAAAAAATTAGACTAAGGGTAATTTTTATCGCTTTCATAGTAGTATATTTTATATTTACATAGGGTATAAATAGGATCCAGTTTAAAGATATATCCATACGCTTAATTATGGCTATAAAAAGCATTTAGAATTACATTATCATGTTTTAAGTTAATCGTAAAATTCATCTGTAAACTTTACGATTAATGATTTTTACTTCTCCTTTTTCTTGAAGTGATTTAATACTTCTAATAACAGTTTCTACTCTAAGCCCCGTCATATCAGCAATTTGTTGTCTGGTAAGTGATACTTCAAAAAGTTTTTTATTATCTGTCTCTTTGTTTTTAAAATAATCAATGAGAGATATAATACGATGTTCAGGTGGATGACTAGCTATTTCTCTCATCATCATTGATTTATAATGCAAGCGATTACATAAAGTTTTCGTAAGCATTTTATGGATTTCAAAGTTTTCCTTTAGTAGCAGTAAAAAATTGTCAATAGGTAATTTAAGTATAGTTACATCATCAACTGCAACTGCATTACTAGGATATTCTAAGTCAGTAAAAAGAGGAGGTTCACCAAAACTTTCCCCTTTATTAAAAATACCCTGAGTAAATTCTTTACCATCAGGGCTGTAATTCACCATTTTTACAGTACCACAGTAAATTTGCCAGTAAAATAATGCTTTGTTTCCTTCTCTAAAGATGATTTCATCTTTTTTAAAGAAGGTTTCACTCGCTTCATATTTCTTTAAAACAGCAATATTTATCATACTAAAAAAAAATTTTGACTTTAAAACTCAAAATATAAGTTCAAGAATCAAAATATTTTGAAGTATGTTAAAATTGTTATTGTAACAATTTTAAGTTATACATTATGAGCAAAAATGGGTGTTTCATCTGATTTAAGATATGATCCAGATCATAATGACTTAAAATAAGTTGATATAATTTTGAATAGATGGATTAAAAATCTTACAAAGGCTAATTGAGGTAGATTTAAAATCTAAAGTAAATGACTTAACATCCTAATCAATAAATACATGAAAGACATAGAGAATAATTCAGACATACAATTACTAGTAGACGAGTTTTATAAAAAAGTAAATGAGGATGAATTACTTTCCCCAATTTTTAATGAAATAGCTCAAGTAAATTGGAAGGATCATTTACCTAAAATGTATAAGTTCTGGTCTAAGTTATTATTAGGAGAAAATGAATATCAAGGCAGTCCCTTTGATAAACATATCCAATTACCAATAGGAGAAAATCATTTTAATAGGTGGATCCAATTATTTCTTGAAACTTTAGATGCACATTTTGCTGGAAGTAAAGCAACAGAAGCTCGATTGAAAGCACAAAACATTGCTAATATCTTTAACTTTAAGATGAAAACTATTCAGGCATCTGGCTATATACACTAAAGTATAAATTAAAATAAGTGGATAAAAGTGAATTGATATTTAAAAGGTGGGCCTGGGTATCTTTATTATTCCTATTTATTGTAACTGTACTAGGGTTATTTCTCAGGTGTTTTTATATCTATCCTGTTTCAGGTTTAAATTATAAATATTGGTTACACGGGCATTCACACGTAGCCTTTTTAGGTTGGATTTTTAATGCGCTCTTTGTAGCACTTGTATCAGCGTATATACAAAAAACATATTTGCAGGTTTTTAACCGGCTTTTTTGGCTTTTACAATTAACAGTTTTAGGTATGCTTATTTTATTTCCATGGCAAGGCTATGCAGCAGGAAGTATTATCATATCAACTTTACATATTTTTCTGAGCTACATTTTTGTCTGGTTATTTACAAAACATAGGAAAGAAGAAACCTTTTCACAAAATAGACTTCATTTTTCGTTTACCATTGCCCGATTTGCACTCATCCTAATGGTTATATCTTCTATCGGGCCATTTGCTCTTGGAGCTATTATTGCAAATAATTTAGCAAAGACGCATTGGTATCAATTGGCGATCTATTTTTACTTGCATTTCCAGTATAATGGATGGTTTCTGTTTGCTGTAATGGCACTTTTTTTTAAATGGTTAGAAGACAAAAACAGCAATTATACCAAACAAGATGGCAAAGTATTTTTTTTACTAAATGCCTTATGCGTAATTCCTGCATATGCTACCTCTGCACTATGGATACAACCACCAATTTGGATCAATGGATTGGCTGGTTTAGCAGCATTCACACAATTAGTAAGTATATATTTTCTGTATAATGTTTTTAAGTCATTAAAACAGCGATATGAAATACACACAAATAAAATGGTAGTAATGCTTTGGGTACTTGTTTTTATTTCATTGGTTACAAAAAATATATTGCAAGTTATAGAATCCATACCCTTTATAGCTGCATTGGCATATCGATTTAGAAATATCATTATCGCTTATTTGCATCTTAACTTTATCGGTATTACCTCCTTCTTTCTATTAGGTTGGTTTATACAAATGGGCTGGTTAAACCTTTCACGACTTATCCAAAAAGGAGGTTTATGGCTATTTGTTGTAGGTTTTATTATAACTGAATTAATCCTTGTTGTACATTCTTTCTTTAATATGAGTGGCTTACCCGGTTTGAGTAATCTGCTTGAGATTTTATTTTTACTAAACCTTCTTTTATTAGCAGGACTTAGTTTAATCCTTTTCACCCAAAAACTTGCTTAAAAGGAGTGTTTTTTTGACTCATTATGATTCAGATCATAAAAGATGGGTGTTATGCTTTTATAACTTTAACTTTTTGCAATACTTCAGTTTAAAAATGAAGTAGTAATTTTTTTTTGAAATATTTTTTTGTACATTAAAATTAGTACGTTTCGCAAGAATAAATTGTTAGAATTTATATTAGATTATGGCTTTCTTTCATAGACTTATTCCTCCAAAGCAATGGCAACCAGCAGTGATAATACTGTTGGGTATAATGGTTGGACTAGGTGTATACATAGCTAAAATATCTAATGTTACTTCATATTTGACAGACGATCCGAAGGCATGTATCAACTGCCATGTAATGACCACTGAATACATTACTTGGAATCACAGTGCCCACCGTCAGGTAGCAACTTGTAATGATTGTCATGTACCCCATAACAATGTATTTGAACAATATGCATTTAAAGCCAAAGATGGGCTTTATCATGCTACTATTTACACCTTAAGAACTGAACCACAAGCCATCATTATGCATGAAGCAGGGCAACAAGCAGTACAATCAAATTGTATTAGGTGTCATTTTGATCAGGTAACTGATGCCCAAAGTGCTTCATGGGTACAAAGTCATTTAAATGATCGCTTAGATAGAACTTGTTGGGAATGTCATCGTGAAACACCACATGGCAGGGTAAAAAGCCTTTCAGCAGTAGGCTTTCATTTAGATCCTGTTCCTATAAAAGAGCAACGTAAACTATTTATACCTGAATGGCTAAAGAAAGCCACTGAAACTAAAGATGAAACCCATGAATAGCAAAGTGAAAAATTGGTTACTTTTTATTGCAACGGTTGCTATAGTAATACTATTAAGTTTGTTAGCAAACAGTATAATAAGTAGAAAGACTGAAAGCCAGTTTGCCTATCAACCACAGGTTCAGATTGAAGAAAATGAACCACGAAATGCAGTATGGGGTGAAAATTTTCCAAGACAGTATCAATCCTTTATGCGAACTCAGGATACATCGTTTACAAGTTTTTTAAATGGTTCAAAACTTAGAGATGCCCTTGAAGAAGACCCAAAACTGGTTGTATTGTGGGCAGGATATGGCTTTTCAAAAGATTATAATCAACCCAGAGGGCATGCTTATGCAGTGGAAGATATTCATAACACCTTAAGAACAGGAGGGCCAACTGGTCCTGGAACAGGCCCAATGCCTAGCACATGTTGGACATGTAAAAGTCCAGATGTACCTCGTTTAATGAATGAAATTGGTATTACAGAATTTTATGAAGGAGCTTGGGCAGATAAAGGAGCACAGATAGTAAATCCTATTGGTTGTGCAGATTGCCATAATCCCAAAACCATGTCGCTTCAAATATCAAGGCCTGCTTTAATTGAAGCATTTCAGGCAATGGGTAAAGATATTAATCAAGCTACCCACCAAGAAATGAGATCGCTCGTATGTGCGCAATGTCATGTGGAATATTATTTTAATAAAAACTTACCGGATAAAAAGGGTGTCCCTTATTTAGTTTTTCCATGGAAAGATGGTACTTCAGTAGAAGCAATGGAAAAGTACTACGATGATTTAGAATTCTCAGATTGGACACATGCACTAAGTAAAACTCCAATGTTAAAAGCGCAACACCCTGGTTACGAATTATTTTCAACTGGCGTGCATGCAAAGAGAGGAGTGAGCTGTGCAGATTGCCACATGCCTTATAAGGCAGAAGGAGGTCAAAAGTTTACCGATCACCAAATTCGCTCTCCATTAGCCAATGTTGCAAACTCATGTCAAGTATGTCATAGACAAGAAAAAGAAGATTTAATACAAGATGTATATGATAGGCAATCCAAAATAAAAAAGATTCAATCTAATCTAGAAGAATTAATTGTTCGAGCACACGTAGAAGCAAAAAAAGCTTGGGATTTAGGAGCAAGTGAAGAACAAATGACCTCAATATTACAAGATATCAGACATGCGCAATGGAGATGGGATTACTCTATTGCCTCACATGGAGGGTCTTTTCATTCTCCAGTAGAAGTCAGTAGAATTGTAAGTACTGCCACTTCCATTGCGCAAGATGCACGAATCAAATTAGCCAGATTGCTTTCTGAATTAGGTTATAATGAAGAAGTACCTTATCCAGATATCACAACAAAGGCTAAAGCGCAGGCATTTGTCGGTTTGGATATAGAAAAGCTAGAAGAAGAAAAAGAAATATTCAAAGAAAACATCATTCCTAAGTGGTTAGAAGAAGCTAAGAAGAGAGAGAATCAAAGAGAGGTTAAGCGTATAACTATGAATTAATCTTTCTTGTTAAGGGAGAGCCTATCAATATTTTGATAGGCTCATTAGTGCCATTTAAAAAGAAATATATTTTTAATCCATATCATTAATCTTTCATTTTGACTATACATCCTTCATCACCTTTTCGTAGAGTATGGGAATTAATTACATCCAATAAACTTACGCTTGCTGCTATGTTATTATTTGCTGTAGCAATGGGAAGGGCTACTTTTGTAGAGAATGATTATGGTACAGCAACTGCTCGGCAGATGTATTACGATTCTTGGTGGTTTGAAGTTTTATTACTTATTCTGGCAATTAATTTTATTGCGAACATTCCGAAATATAAACTCTTCAAAAAAGAACGATTACCTATATTTCTGTTTCATATAGCATTTTTATTTATCCTTATTGGAGCATGGGTTACCAGATATACAGGTGATGAAGGAATTGTTAGAATTAGAGAAAACTCAGAAACAAGTCAGTATATTTCACAAGAAAGATATTTTACACTAACAGCAAGCAAAGATGGTAAAAACTGGGGGGTAAAAAAACAACTCAACCTCACAACTCAACACCAACCTGACGATCAGTTTACATGGAATGAAGCAGGTGTCAATTTGAAAGTTCGATTGGTGAAATTTATCCCAGATGCTGTGCAAGGATTAATTGATGGAACAACCGAAGATGAAGTGCTGGAAATTGTAGCTTCTTATGGTGAAGGTAGGAGTAGTTTCTATCTTAGTAAAGGAGGGAATGTATTTATTAATGGGCAAGAGTTTACTTATAACAATGCTCAGGAAGGTGCTGTAAATATTAGAAAGTCGAACGATATTTTTT
Source organism: Chondrinema litorale (assembly GCF_026250525.1). GTDB lineage: Bacteria > Bacteroidota > Bacteroidia > Cytophagales > Flammeovirgaceae > Chondrinema > Chondrinema litorale. Next base: position 133,734 of record NZ_CP111060.1, on the reverse strand, counting down.
ATATAAAAGCCCCAAATGATTATAACTATATGGTCATGTCTACACAAAATCAAGGTAGACTTTCAAATGGAGTTGAAGATTCACTCCGAGTTAGAGCTTTATATCAATCTGGTGTATTAAGCTTTGTAGTTAGTCAAGTTCATACAAGTAAAAAGCTGGAGTATCAAACTACGACTAATAAGGAAGAAATGGGAAATGCTGCTGATTTACTTTTTGTAGAAGTAAGTAACAGTCAAAAAAATAAAAATATTATTCTGGCTTCAATGGATGGTGTGTATAGCCCTTTACAAGAGCAAGGTTTTCAAGGGTATCATTTACACTTAGGGTATGGACCTCAATTGATTGATCTCCCTTTTTCACTTTTCCTTAAAGATTTTAAACTTGAAAGATATCCAGGCTCTACAAGCCCCTCGGCTTATTCTAGCGACATAATCGTAAAAGCAGAATCTGGAAATTTTCCTTACACTATTTCTATGAACCATGTACTAGATCACAAGGGTTATAGATTTTTTCAGGCATCATATGATTTAGACGAGGAGGGTACAGTTCTTTCTGTAAATCGAGATTATTGGGGTTCTAGAATTACTTACTTGGGCTATTTTTTAATGGGTTTGGGTATGATGTGGAGCCTGTTTGATAAAAAATCAAGATTTAGAATGGTTGCTGGAAAACTAGATAAATTGAAAAAAGCACCATTCATACTTTTAATCCTATTATTAACTCTTCCTGTATTTGGCCAAACTAGACAAGTAAGTAAAAATAATAGCCAACCTGTTTTAACGATCAATAAAAATCATGCTCAAACCTTTGGGCAACTTATGGTACAAGATATGGATGGGCGTATCAAACCTATCAATACATTATCATCTGAGTTTTTGCGAAAATTAAGTCGTAAAACAAGTTACACCATAGAGCAAAATGGGAAAAAAATCAAATTAAATCCTGATCAGCTTTTTTTGAGCATTCACCAAAATCCTATTGCTTGGCAATATGAACCTCTAATTGCTATAGATCCTGAAAAAGCAGGCCTTATACTAGAAAAAATGGGCTATTCTGGAAGAAATGCACTTTCGTTTATGGATTTGTTAGATGAAGAAAATAACTACCGGTTGAGTATGGCTGTTGAAGCAGCTCAACGGAAAAAACCAGCTGTTCGTTCAGAAACTGACAATGAGATTATAAAAGTAGATGAGCGCTTTAACATTCTTTTTCAAGCATTATCAGGTAATTATTTAAAGATTTTTCCACAACCCAAAAGTCCTGAGAATAATTGGTATAATAGCAATTTTACTAATGCTGGTTTTAGAACTGAAGATTCTGTTTTTGTAGCCAATATTCTTCCAGTTTATTTTAATGATATTCAGCATGCGCAAGTAAGTAGTGATTGGTCTGAGGCCGAAAACAAACTAGAGTATATTAAAACTTTTCAGGATACGATGGGACAAAATGTAATGCCAGAAAAAAGTAGGGTAGAAGCAGAAATACTTTATAATAAACTTAATATTTTTAATAGATTATTTCCTGTATACTGGCTCGTTGGTAGTTATATGTTGATACTGGCAATTGTCAAAGTATTTGTCAAAAACAGCATGATCAACATAATGTACAGTATTGGTGTGTTTGGTATTGCTTTGGCTTCACTTCTTCTAACAGCCAATATGATCTTAAGATGGTATGCTGGTGGTTACCCACCTTGGAGTAATGGTTATGAAATGATTATTCTGGTGGCATGGGCATTATTCCTTTTTGGTTTTATCTTTTATACAAAGAGTGATTTTATTTTGCCAGTGGTAGCTATTTTTGGAGGCACATTGTTATTTGTGTCCTTTCTAGATTGGCTTAATCCTGAAATCACTAATCTTGTTCCAGTGCTAAAATCTTATTGGCTAAAAATACATGTGGCCATTATTGTGAGTAGTTATGCTCCTTTAGCTTTATCAGCATTATTAGGTATACTTAGTTTGGTGTTTATAAGTTTACAAAACTCTAAGTTCAAAAAGTCGATTGAAGAGCTAACTTGTATTAATGAGTTGTCGATGACAATTGGATTGTACATGCTGGCCATTGGAACCTTTTTAGGAGGAGTATGGGCGAATGAATCTTGGGGTCGATACTGGGGATGGGACCCCAAAGAGACTTGGGCATTAATTTCTATTATGGTTTATGCAGTAGTAGTACATATGCGATTAGTACCTAAATTTAAAGGGAATTACATTTTTAACTTAAGTAGTATTATTGCTTTTTTTTCTATTATCATGACATCATTTGGCGTAAATTATTACCTATCTGGTTTACACTCATACGCTGCTGGCGATCCGCTTCCAATTCCAAATTTTGTTTATTGGGTAGTAACAAGCATTTTTACTTTAGCAATTTTTTCTGGATGGCGTAATAAAACCTCAAATAAAAAGGAAAAATTAAGCAAAGAAGAAGTCATGTTCTATGAAAATTAAAAAGTCCCAAATAATATCTGGGACTTAGTTTGGATTTAGAGTTTATTTTATGGGCAGTATAAAGGAATAAAATATATTTTAAGATACACTTTTTGTGCTTAAATAAAAAGCATACTAAATATTAATCATTCCTAAAGTATTTCTTGAACGATACTTGCTTTGTAGGATACTTCCTAGATTTAGTTAAGTTATTAGTAATTAAAGCAGTTAAAAACAATATTGCAGCTCCAGACATAACAGGAAATAAGATATACCAATATCCCAAGTTAATGACACTTGGACTTCCAATTACAGCAATTAATGCCGTAGCTCCACCAGGAGGATGTAGTGTTTTAGTACATTGCATTGCCACAATTGAGAGTGAAACCGCCAAGGGAGCAGCCAATAAGATATTTTGAGAGAGTAGTAAATTAATTGATACTCCTATTGTTGCCGAAATGATATGTCCTCCTAATAAATTGCGAGGTTGAGCAAGAGGACTATTGATAGCACCATAAACTAATACACTTGATGCACCAAATGAGCCAATTAAAAAAACATTATCTGATATTGGAAGATACCCACTTTGCAATAATGTAATTAATCCTATACCTAAAAAGGAGCCAAGGAAAGTCCAAAAGTATTCTTTAATATCTATAAATGTTTCTTTATAAAAGATGTATTTAGCAAGTCTTATGCTTCTTGATAGTTTTTCTTTCAAAGTTGATTCTTATTTAATTTGCTGTAAAGCTAGAATCAATTTCATTGATGGGTATAGTTATAACGTTGATGTTTTTTTGAATAGAGCATGAATATTTTTCAAACAAGAAAATCTGATTTTATTAATATTTGAATATATGGAGCTAAAACACCTTAAACTAATAAAGACAATAGCAGATGAAGGAAATATCGCAAATTCTTCAGAAAAACTTTTTTTGACACAGTCGGCATTAAGTCATCAGTTAAAAGAAATTGAAAACCATTTAGGCTTTAAGGTATTTTATAGAAAAAGGAATGCATGGAAACTTACTGAAGAAGGCAAAGAAATGTATCAGCTTGCTACTAACGTTTTAACCTCAATCGATGAGAAGCTTAGACACATACAAACTATAAATAATAGTTTAAGTAAGAAAATACGAATTAGCTGTGAGTGTTATTCATTTTACTCACTATTCCCAAGGTTTTCTCAGAATCTATCTTTATTAAAATCATCAGTAGAAGTTCAATATGTTTTTGGTGCAACACATAATCCATTACCACAATTATTATCTGGAGATATCGATATTGCACTGGTAACAAAGCCTACATTAACAGAAGCTTTATACTCTATCAATGTACTAAATGATGAGCTCTATGTAGTCATGCATAAGACAAATAAATTCTCTAAAAAGCCATTTATAGAGGCAAATGATTTTTCACAATTAAATTTGATGATACATTCCTATCCTTTGGAATCAGTTTCTGTATATGAACATTTTTTAAAACCCAATAATATCATTCCACAACAGATAACAGCAATACCACTAACGGAAGTGGCACTAGCAATGATAAATGCTAACTTAGGAGTAATGTGTGTAGCTAAATGGATGTTAAGACTTTACAACCTAAACAAGGATATCGTCTTTAGACCCATTGGAAGAAATGGTTTACATCGTTCTTTGTATGTAGTAATTAGAAGTATAGATAAAGAAAAAGAATATATGAAACATGCCCTAGAACTGTTAAAAAAGTCTATGCAGTCCGAAAACAATTAATTCAATGGCTAAACAGCGGTTATAAGAATACTAAGTCCTACTTGAAAATTAGGCTAGTTTTGGGTCTCTAATCATCTCATAAATTGATTTCTATCATACAGTTAATAGATTAAAGTTACTATTTTAGAATCATTATAAATAGTCAGGTAAGTAACCCAAGAGACCATTATTCTATGAAATCGTGAAAGAGTATTACCTGTAGAGGAAAGCAACATGGATAAATCTAGAATTATTGATTATTGTATTTAAAATCAAGAAAATGAGAAGTAACATTGAATTAGCAAAGGTCCATACATTAAAAGAGATAATAGATTATTCTAATGGAGCCACTGTAAGTAAGATAATTACTAAGAGCAAAAATGGTAATACCACATTGTTTTCATTTGATAAGGGGCAAATGTTAAGTGAACATACAGCTCCTTTTGATGCTATTGCTTTGATCATTGAAGGTAAATGTAAAATAAGCATTGCTGAAAATGTCAATGTATTAACTGAAGGACAAATGATTATTATGCCATCCAATATACCTCATGCATTAGAAGCAACTGAAGCTTTCAAAATGTTGCTTATCATGATTAAAGAATCACCTTCAATATGAGGTAATGTAAAATACATTTTCTTTTAATATTATTTGATTTGTAAATGGAATAGATTCTAAAACAGAGCTAGCTCAAAATTTATTTGATACAACTTTTATAATTTCATTAGATTTTAACATCTAAATTTTATAAACTGAAAAATAGCCTTCTAGCTTTTTTAGGTTAGTATTTTTCCTTATATTAAGAAAGTAGTAAATTTTATTTATTGTTTTTAATAACAACATTTTTTATGAATACAGAAGAGCAAAAAGTAATTGATTGGTTAAAAAAAAATATTGAGGGTGAAAGTTATGATATGGCTAAAGTGCTAACAGAGTGTGGAATTGAAGTATCTATTTATAAAGCAGATGAAATAGGAGGCTCACTTGAAAACAAAGGTATAGTAACTTATTCTAAAGGCAAGCAAGTTACTCAATATGGTTATATAGCATTATTGAGTAATAATAGTTAAAATTACTGGTAAGTAGGTATGTGTTTTTAAATTTCTTCTTGGTAAAATTAATTCTCGTTTAGTTCTATCAGTTTCAATAATATTTTGAACTAGTAATAATCTCTTATCATTAAAAGGTACCTTTCTTAAACCATGAAATATTTACTGAAATTAATTCTACCAATATTTTTTATAATACCAGCTCAAGCTCAAAATGGAGATCTGAATACAGAAGGAATGTATAATGCAGAGTTTTTTGATTATCTATATAGAGGGCATTCTGAGAATATTGAATTGAATAGGGAAACCCCATATTTTCTCGGAGTTTTTGAGCAGTATTTAAGAGCCTATGGTGAGCAGTGTGCTGATTATTTACCAGATAACAAAGTTAAAATAATGGAGCAGGTATGTGTAAAAGAAAGTGTTACTACTAATGGCTATGGTGTTGAAGTCAGTAGATATTGTGTTGAGTGGGAGTGGGTATGGACAGGTTTGTATGCTCGTTCTGATCTATATAAAGCTAAGTTAGAGATTGAGCAAATACACAGAGCAAATGGACTGAATAATGTGATGGAGTATATCATGAACCCAAACTCTTTGGGTAATTCTGTGGATCTAGCACACAAAGCAAAAGGTTTAAAACTAGATATGAATCAAATATTTGGTCTGAACAAATGTGATTGTGATGCCTTGAGAAAATTGGAAGAAAATCTGAAGTTATTTGCTCGAAATCAACCTCTAAATCGGATGCAAGGTAAAAGTAAATATGAAACAATGAAAGAGTCGGGTGGTCCTACAGGAACACAAAACTTTAACAAATTGATAGATGACTTAGTCACAGCCCAAGCACAAACTTGGATGATGAATCGCTACACGACAGGAAGTATTTCAGGAGTTACAATGGAATCAAAAGATAATCAAGGAAGACCTATTTCTATTAAAGCAAATTATAGTTACTCAGGTTTTGGAGGTAATAGCCAAGGTTGGGTGAAGGTCATTTTTGAAAATGGATTGCCAAAATGTATTTACTTCTTCGATTTCCCTAATAACTGCAAGACACCCACAACTAGCATTGTTTCATCTTATGCACAAGGTAATTATGGAAAGTAGTTTTAATAAAATTTGTAATCCTAACTTTTTTTGCTTTAATGACTCATGGAAACATAGGAGCCCACTTTACATAAAGAGATATTATGTGTATGTTTTATTGTAGAAATCTGTAAGGGTATAGTAGTAGGATACACTTGCCGTCACTCCGTGGTGGCCATTTTCAACGTTGCTGTCAACTTGATAAGGCATAATAATGATATGGATAGCATCACCGTCTTTAGGGAAGAAATGATTGAAGATTGACACCGAAATGCCTTAAATGATTTTTATGAAAAAGCCTTGATTAAAGATATTTAGTTATTAAACGATCTAATTCTTCATAAGAAAAAGGCTTTGTTATGTAGTCATCCATGCCAGCTTCTAAGCATTTGTTACTTTCATTTTGGAATGCATGAGCAGTCATTCCAATAATTGGACATTTATCTACCTCTTTTTTCTTCTGCATTTCTCTAATAGTACGGGTGGCATCGTATCCATCCATTACAGGCATTTGTACATCCATGAGCACAAGATCGAACTGATCTTCTTTTAGTTTATCTATAGCTTCTAAGCCATTTTTTACTACAAAGGTTTCGTAACCAATGTGTTGCAAAAAGTATATTACTACTATGATATTGCCTTCGTAATCTTCTGCTAGCAGAATTTTCTTTTTGTCTTTAGTAACGTTTACAGGAGTTTTAGGCGCTAGTTTTTTCAAACTTTTACTTGGCTTACTAGCTACTTGTTTGCGTTGCATTTCAAGAGGAAGTTCAACTTGGAACTGTGAGCCCATCCCTTCTAAGCTGGTTACAGAAATCTTTCCATTCATTAGCTCAACTATTGATTTGGTAATAGAAAGACCTAAACCAGTACCACCGAAATTTCTTGAAATGCTTTGATCAGCTTGAGTAAATTTATCAAATATCTTATTCAATTGCTTTTTACTCATGCCTATACCTGTATCAGAAACAAATAAAATAATATCTGAAATTATATCATTATTCTCTTTCACTTTAAGATACACATTTATAAAACCTTCTTGCGTGAATTTGATCGCATTGCTAAGCAGGTTAAATAGAATTTGTCTAATTCTATTTGGGTCGCCAATAAAGTAGAGTTCACTTTTTTCAGGGTAATGAAAGTTTAGGTCTATTTGCTTTTCATTGACTTTTATTACCATCATAGACTTTGTACTTTCTAATATTTCGGCAAAATTGAATGGAATATGTTCTAATTCGATCTTGTTAGATTCAATTTTTGCAATATCCAATAAGTCATTTATAAGTGTAAGCAGTGATTCTGAACTTATATTGAGCGTTTTTACAAAATCTTTTAACTCTGATGGAAGATTTGGTGATTTATCAAGAATACTAGCAACTCCGATAATAGCGTTCATAGGCGTTCTCAGTTTATGACTCATGTTAGATAAGAAATCACTTTTTGCTTGATTGGCTAACTCAGCTACATTTCTTTCATACTCTAGAAAAAGCCTTACAATGGCTAAGGCTGTTTCTATGTCAAAATTAGACCATGGAGCAGATTTACTTTTAATTGTTTCTTTCCAAAGGTTAAATGAGCTTCTTGGTGACAGTCTAAGCCCTGCTTTGGTTTCTTCTACTTTCTTTTCGGGTTTTCCAGCCCATTTTACTTCTGAATTTAGAGGCTTTCTAAACCAGATGATGGTATCGTTATCAGAATGATTTATGGGTACTACCATTAAACCTCCATCTAATTCCTTTAAAACTTCATGGTCTTTAAATGTTTGGTCTATTTGGTTTGTTTGAAAAATGGATAACGGACTATTGGATTTAAAATATTCGAATAGCTTCTCCAATTTCACTGAACCTAGTGTTGTATTGAACTGTAGTATTTTTCCCTTGATCGCAATGGCCATGGCATCAGCTTTCATTATACCCATGAGCTCTGTAGCTATTTGTTCATCTATTAAGTTTTTTTCTAATAGCTTTTTAGAAAGATTATTCAATAACAGGATTCTATTGACCCCTTCTTTTTTCTCAGCAATTTCATTAAAAGATGAGAGTAAGGTAGAGAAAATATGTCCCATTAATTCTGCTATCATTCTAGTTCTGTATGCTACATGTTTCTCGGTTAAATGGTGACAGGCTATTAGACCCCATAATTTCCCATCTTGAATAATTGAAATAGACATAGAAGCACCAACTCCCATGTTTTCTAGGTATTGAATATGTACAGGAGAAACACTTCTTAAAACAGAATAGGTCATATCTAAAGGCAAGAGGTGTTCTATGTCTTTGCTACCTATTATTTTAGAAGGTTTATACCTGATGTCACTAATTATTCTTAAAAAGTTTTTTGAGTATAGTTCACGAGCTTGAGCTGGTATATCACTTGCAGGGAAGTTCAACCCTTTATAGCTCGGTACATTTTCTTTTTTATCTTCGGCTATTACTTTACCATTCCATTCCCTATCAAACTGGTAAAGCTTAACTCTATCAAAACCCGTTAATTTGCGAATATGTGCTACTACGTTATCGAATAACTCTTCTCTTGAAGTCGCATTTCTTAAAGCTATTGCAAAATTTCTTAAATCCTCGAAGAAGAAATTATAATTTAAACTGATATCTTCTTCAAGAACCGGCTCAATTTCAAAAACAATTAAATCATTAGAAATGTATGCATTTGCATCATACTCAATCTCATTAATTTGTATTCTTATTGCCTGTGTAGGATTGAGCGGTTTATTAATAACTACACTTTTAAGAAGAAGTGTATTTTTGTCGCCAAGAATTGTTTCGATAGGTTGCTCTAGTGCATCTTTGGGAGATAAATCGAAAAAGTATGATATATTTTCACTAACTCCTTTGATTTTATAAGTTGAAGGGTCCAGTGCAAGCAAAGCACCATGTGGTTGTATAGCATTTGGGGTACTAATTGGTTCAGTAGCACAGGTTTTTAATGCGTTAGTTAGAAATTCTTCTGATAACTTATGAAGAATGAAAATATCTTCTTTTCCTAATTTCATAGTAAATAAAGTAATACCTAGAACATACTAGTCTAGTATAAATTTAAGGAAGTATGTTTTATAATGAAAAAAATGCCAACAAACTTTCTTTACTAGAGAAAAGTTGATTTTTTGAATTTAAGTAAATTTCCTAAAAAAATTTTCATCTAAAAATGTGGTTTTTACTAAACACGGAATGTTTAGTTGATAAGCTGCTGGTATATATCGGCAGCTTATTTTATAAGCTGAGGAGAGTAATGAACATGTTTTTGAAAGCTTTAATGAACTACATCTTGCTTAATGCATCATTTTTGGTAAAAACACAATTTATACTTTGTAAAAATTTTTGAACTACTATATACTTAAAATGCACTTTATGTTTCTTTATTTACTTTAGCAAGAATTTCAACAATCGAGTTTATGTTTGCAGGTTTAGGAAGGTGGTAGTTAAAACCAGCTTCTTTTGATTTTTGAATTGCTTCTTCATGAGAATAACCAGAAACAGCTGCTAACAATCTATCAAAGCCATCTTGACGTAGTGTCTTTGCTGTTTCAAGCCCACTAATGTCAGGTAGTCCTATATCAATAAGTACTACATCAGGATTAAATTCTTTGACTTTAGTCAATCCATCCTTACCTGTTTTAGCTGTTTGTACTTTACATCCCAGTTTTTTAAATAACATACTCATTGTAATTAGAACATCTTCATCATCCTCAATAATAACAACGTTTAGACCTTTCTCAATTTTATCTATCATTTTTTTATTACGTTTTTGGTACTTTCATGAAAGTAAGTATATGTTAAAAAAAAGCAATTTGGGTGATTTTTGTTTGACATATTGCAAATAAATCCCCAGTTGCATACAATGACACAGAAGATATAAACAATCCCATTTCGAAATAATATGGTAAAACCTTTCATACTACATCAACTGGATGATCTAATTACATGAATTTTTAAGTAAAGAAATTACAAATGCTAATTCTCAGTACGAAATTCATCTCTCAATAATTCAACAAGATTGAACTGTTAACAACGCTATTCTTAGAAAAGGAATTATCAATATAGATTGAGTTCTATTGGTACTAAGAATATAGAAATAAATTTCATATTTCTTTTATGAAGAATAGATTAAAGTACACATTGAGGCATTAAGCCAAAAGTTCTATCTTCAAAAAGATAAAGATTACTTTAGAGTATCATTCATGATTTTGCTAGATTCATTGAATAATCTTTGCTTCTTTAATAAGAATTTCTCAATTTTTAACGAGAGTTCTTCTGGATTAAAAGGTTTCATAATAAAATCCTCAGCACCCATTTTAAATAACTTGATTCTAGTTTCACTTTTATCAGTACCAGAAAGAATTATTACAGGGATATTCGATAGTTCAGAATCAGCCTTCATTTCTTCTAAGAAAGTTGCTCCATCTTTTTCAGGTAAAACTAAATCTAGCAACATTAAATCAGGGAGACTGTGATTTTTTAAGTAGTCAGCAGCACTATAGGCAGAGTCACATAAAATTATATTGAATTTTTTTTCAAAATAAGTAGCAAAAAAAACTCTCATAAATTTATCATCGTCCACATAAATAATTGTAAAGTTCATATGCTAATAGTTGGATTAAATTTCTTAGAACGAACCTGAATTTAATACCAAAATTGTGTTATTTAATTAAATTAGAAAAAAATATATTAGGACTTACGCATTTAAGTTAAAATGATAATAGGATTAGCAAGAATCTGTTTAAGATAGTTGCTGAACGGAAGTACTTTGATTTGATAGAGCGTTGTTTTCAACTGTTTTGCAAGGAGTTTCAGCCCTATCCAAGCCTGGTAGCAGCAAGCTAGATGGTTCCTCTGGGAGATTGCCTTTCGGCATTGGCACTTCTCAGAGCCTGTAAGCTGTTTGTATTCCCTGTGGAACTGCTCAATCTGCCATCTGATCTGGGATTCGTTTTCGGCCTCAAATACATTCATCCTGTCCGATAGATCATTTGTGATCACCCATTCAATGTCCCCGTTTAGGGAGACTATCTTGAATAATTTGACGGGGTAAGGGTATTTTTTGAGTTTGACCTGTACGCCTTCCAGCAGTTGCCTACCGGAAAGCTCGACTGTGCCCACAGCCTGCATCCCTGTGTCTCTGGATAGGCTGACTTGGCGGTTGCTCTTCAGGGTAGTGAAGAATGTCCAGCCGCTTCTGTGCACAAGCTTAAGGTTGTCCATGGAAGCATACCAGCTGTCAAAAAGTATCTTTTTGGCTTTCAGGTCTTTACGCATGGTCATTCGGGTGAACATCTCCTGGAAATGGTCATTCTTGGTCTTCTTATCCGTTTCTGGGTGGTAGATTCGGTAATCGATAGGATAGTAATCCCCATCAATGCCATTGCTGTGTACCATGTTTACCAGATTGATCCCATTGACTAGGCCATGCTCATTGCCTGAGTACTGCCTTTTGGCCAATTCTATATACCGGGAATACCTCTTTGCCTGAACACTGTCATCGACAAGGATAAATGAGTCTGCGCTATCTTGGAGATGGCCCTTGACAATATCCCACAGGTCGGAAGAGGTAAATTTAGAATGGGCTAGAAAACGTGTGACTTGGTCATGACTGACATCCATAGAATGGGCTGCCATGTGGGTACAGGTATAATTCCCGTGAGTATGGAGAAGATATGATATGTACAGAGATTTATCCATATAAATTAGTATTAAAAAAATACAATCTCTCAAATTTTGAGCATTTTTGCTAGAGAAATTTAATATTGCGTAAGTCCTATATATATTAGAGCTGAATCATTTTTTAGAAAAAGTATAATAGAATCACAAGAATTGAAATTAATACTATCAAGAATGGTCTTAAAAAGATAATTGCGGCTATATTTAGGTATATTTATTTATCAATTAAATAACATTATATCAATTTTACCAGTTAATTCTCAATTAGAATAGGGTAGATCATATCCTATTCTTTTTTTTGAGTTGTTCTAATCAAGTAGTTTTCAAATAGGTCTTTATTAAACTCTTCCAAAAAGACAAATCTCATCGAATAAAGAAATCTTAAACCCTGCAAAAAAACTCTGATAATTTGTTTGTATTTTTAGATATTTTATAACACAATTAGCATCATTACAGAATATTGGTTGTAATTGTGGATCCAGTGATTCAATTATTTTATTAGTAATAAACATGCCTATATGATGATCCATCATAAGATTAATTATTTTTCTATCAAATTTCAATATTAAAAAGATTATTTACCCTCATGAATGTTAATTTCTATGCTAGGTCTTGATTAATTATTTGAAAATTAGATAGATATTTAACTTCTCCCTTCTTGAAAAGAATCATTAAATAGGAATAGAATCTTATAATGCCTAATATTTATTAACAATAAATAGTTATAAAATCTATTAGTAATCTGAAGTGATAAGCTTATTTTTTAATAGTTATGTCTAGATTTTTTTGTTATATATTTTTAAAGGCAAGCTTCATATTGTTCATTCTGGGCATCTCCTTTAATGTATATTCTCAAAACGAAATTGGTGGTTTAGTTAATTCCTATGCTTCTGTAAAGAACATAGTGGGTGGCTGTACCATCGTTTGTGATAGTACCAGCGGTTTTCATGCAAATGATAGAGTGTTAATCATTCAAATGAAAGGAGCCAGTATTGATACGCTCAACAACACAGGCTATGGAGTAATCGATGATTTTGGTAATGCTGGTATTTATGAATTTGCGAGCATACAAGCGGTATATCAAGATACTATATTTCTACAAAATGAGCTTATTAGAAGCTATAATGTAAACGATGTAGTACAAGTTGTTGGAATATCTTCTTATAAAAGCTTTAAAGCTACCTCAGAGATAATTGGTCGAGAATGGAATGGTGAAAAAGGTGGTATTATTTTTTTAGAAGCCACTGATACCATTACCTTAAGTGCCAATGTAAATGGTGATGCTATCGGTTTTACGGGTGGCGATTATTCCACTTCTTCTGATGTAATTTGTAGTTATACAGATTTTTACTCTCACTATAATGATGGAAATGGTGGTCGTAAAGGTGAATCAATTGTAGCTTTTGGTTATAATGATAGCGGTCGAGGTTCATTTGCATCTGGTGGTGGTGGTGGCAACAACCATAATACCGGTGGAGGTGGTGGTGCCAATTTTGGTAGTGGCGGTATTGGTGGCAAACAAGCTAAAGGTTGTGGCTCATCTGCTCCAAATGTTGGCGGTATTGGCGGAATTGCTTATAGTTATCCATTATCTCAATATCGATTATTTGTGGGTAGTGGTGGTGGTGGTGGCCATCAAAACAGATCGACTCAAGCTTCTGATGGTGTGAGTTCTTTTGGTGGTAATGGAGGTGGATTGGTAATTGTCTCAGCAAAAACCATTATTCATAATGGTAATAGAATTAGTGCCAATGGGCAAACTGTTACAGATATTGCAGAAAACGATGGTGCTGGTGGTGGCGGTGGCGGAGGAACTATTTTTATTTATGCTGATGAAGTTCAAAACGAATTAAGACTAGTTGCAAAAGGTGGCGATGGTGGAAATGTAGACAATGAAAAAAGATTAAATGATTATCACGGTCCTGGTGGTGGAGGCGGTGGTGGAGTTATTTTTACCAGCACAGCTAATAATCCAAAAATTATCACAGATGTATCTGCTGGTGAGGCAGGTATTCTCTATTATAGTAATCATCCAGATATAGTGGTTGCTGGTGGAGAAAATTATGGTGCAGAAGATGGAACAGATGGCGGAATTGTAAATGATATTTTTTATCCAGAAGGCACTATACCATGCCCAATTGTAAGTGGATTGAGGCCAGAGAATAAATCTGAAAGTATTATCGCTGGACAAGAAATAGAAATATCGGTAGATCCAGAAGACAATGAAGAAGCTTATGTGATTGAAATTTTAGCAGGGCCATTTTTAGGAGAGATCGTAGATATTGGTGATAGCACAGTGGCTTATGCATCAGAACCTGGTGTAACTGGCAAAGATTCGATAGAATATTCCTTATGTACAATAGAAGAACCGATTGTATGTAATTCGGCTTGGATATATATAGAGCTAACTCCTGACGATCGGGTAGTAGATGCTGTAGATGATGAAGTTACCATAGTCGATTCGCCAGCGTTTGCATCTGAAAATGATGTGTTTGATACACCAATCACTTATGCGATTGTTACTCCCCCTAAACATGGAAGTTATGGACTTTCTCCATCTGGTACTTTAACCTACAGCCCAAATGAAGGTTATGATATACCCGATACCCTAACTTATTCTATTTGTACAATTGAATTACCAGAGAGGTGCGATACTGCAACAGTGCTGATTAATACAGCCCTTACGAACTATCCACCAATAGCCTATACAGATTCTGTTTTAATAGAAAAAGATGAAGTGGTAAATATTTCTCCGCTAGTAAATGATATAGACGTAGATGGCGATTCCATTTTTGTGATATCCACCACAAGCTCAAGCCACGGACAGGTACAAGTAATTGGAGATATTGTAATCTATACACCAGAAGTCAATTTTATTGGTAGAGATACGATAGAATACATCATTCAAGATACGGGTGATCCAAGTTACAAAGGCACAGGGATCATCATCATAGAAGTAGTTGAATTGATAGAATTGATTATTCCAACAGGTATAAGCCCTAATGGAGATGGTGTAAATGAATATCTAATTATTGAAGGATTAGAATATCTCTCAGACAATACACTCAGAATTTTTAACCGTTGGGGTGAAGAAGTGTACAATGCTTCGCCATATCAAAACAACTGGGATGGAAAGAATAATGAAGGCACTCCATTACCAGATGGCACCTATTTCTATGTGGTTACTTCAGAAAATATTAAAAATAATTATTCAGGATATGTTATCATACATAGATAGATATATAAGTATAATATTAATTACATGCTGTTTTTGTATGCATGCTACTGCGCAGCAACAGCAAATGTATTCTCATTATACAGTAAATGGATTGGCTATTAATCCGGCTTATGCTGGTAGTAGAGATGCAATTAGTGGTGTTTTAAGTTACCGTAATCAATGGTCGCAGATTGAAGGAGCGCCGGTAACACAAACACTCGGTGTGCATGCTCCAGTTTTGCGTAAAAAGATTGGATTAGGTTTAAACATAGTCAACGATGTAATCGGAATTTCTAAGAATTTCACTTTGATGAGTACCTATAGCTACCGACTTAAACTCAAAAGTGGTTATTTAAGATTTGGTGTTCAGGCTGGCATAGTTAACTATAGAAACAATTGGTCTGAAGTGATCACAACAGACGAAGTAGATGTGGCATTTTCTGGTGGAGATGAATCTTTTTGGAAGCCAAACTTTGGAGCAGGGCTTTATTTTAATAACAAAAAGTTTTTTGCAGGACTATCAGTTCCAGTTTTAATACCGCATGATTTAAATGATAACAATCCGGTAAACGGAGCTAAGCTTTACCAGCATTATTTTTTCACAGCAGGCACTTTGTTGGGTTTGTCATCTAAGCTACAGCTAAAACCATCATTTTTAATAAAATATGTAGAAGGAGCACCAGTTCAGGCAGACTTAAATGCCATGTTTATATTCAACAAGGCATTTTGGATTGGAGGCAGCTATCGCACAAAAGATGGAGTGGTGTTCACTACTCAGTACCATACTAAAAAAATGTTGTGGATTGGTTATGCATACGATTATCCGCTTACAGATTTAAACCTAGTTACAAAAGGGTCTCATGAAATTTTTATTGGTATTGACTATCAAAAGTTGAAATCAAAAATATTAAGTCCAAGGTATTTTTAAAGGCAGAAATAATGATATATTGGTTTGCCAGCGTGTTTAAAAAAGCACTTGCAACATTTAAATTTCTAGGTAAAATATATGCTCTTGTAATTTTGCTAATAACATTATTTACAAAGGTAGATGTGTATGCCCAAGATGTAACTTTAAGAAAAGCATACAATCATTATAACTATTATGAGTATGCATTGGCGATAGAGTATTTCACAAAATCATTGACGGAGAAAGTCACATTATCTGAGCCAGATAACATCAAATTAGCGAATTGCTATAAGTTTACCAATCAGCCTGAATTGGCTGGTAATATTTACCAAGAGCTGATAAATAGGTCATCTCTAAACGATAAGAAAGTTTATTATGAATATGGAAAATTGCTATTGCAACTCGGTGAGTATCAAAAAGCAAAAACCATTTTAAAAAAGTATCTCACATTTTATCCAGATCAAGAAGAGGTATTAGAATATATTCGTGCATGTAATGCATCAGAAGACTTGCTTCAAAATAAATTAAAGATTTTTGTAAAGAATGAGTCCTTCAACTCTTCTGAAAATGATTTTAGCCCTTTGCTTTTGAATGATACCCTATTTTTCTGTTCCTCAAGATTTGCAGACGAGAAGAAGAAATATTACTGGGATAATGAGGCTTTTATAAATATCTATCAGCTATCAGATTCTAATAAGAGTAGTGCATTTGTTGTACCCGGCATTCTAAATACCAAAATGCACGAAGGACCGATGGCTTACGATTCTCTTAACCAGATTTTATACTTTACTAGAAACACCAATACAATTGTAAAAGGGAGCGATAAAGAGTTTTTGTTAAATATTTATTCACTTCAATATAAAAATGGCGAATGGAAAAACCTGAAAGCTTTTGAGCATAATATAAAGGGTTATTCTACAGGGCATCCGGCTTTAAGTGCAGATGGAAAGTATTTATATTTTATTTCAGATAGACCGGGAGGTTTGGGAAAAACGGATATTTATTGTTGTAAAAAAGAGGATGATAGTTGGTCTGCTCCTAAACTACTAAGCAAAGAAATTAATACTTTGGGGAAAGAGCTATTTCCTACAGTTTCCAAAGATGGTTACCTGTATTTCTCATCAGATTT
The DNA here is from genome assembly GCF_026250525.1 of Chondrinema litorale. Lineage (GTDB taxonomy): Bacteria > Bacteroidota > Bacteroidia > Cytophagales > Flammeovirgaceae > Chondrinema > Chondrinema litorale. The sequence continues at coordinate 116,511 of NZ_CP111060.1, read as the reverse complement.
ACATAGCGGTTTAGGTGGTTTAGATATTTTTAGAGTAAAAATTAAGGGTGGTTCTATTGGCGGTAAAGTAGAGAATCTTGGATTTCCTTTTAATAGCGAAAGAGATGATTTCGGTTTGGTATTTAAAAATCTCAAAAAGCTAAGTGGTTATTTTTCTTCTAACAGACCGGGTGGCAAAGGGGGAGATGATATTTATTTCTTTAAAGAATCTAAGATAAATATTAAGGCGGTGGTGATGGATTCTATTGAATACAAGAAGATTCCGCTAGTAAATATGCGAATTGTGAGCAACCAAGGCATGACAGAAGATTTAACCGCAGATGAAGATGGAGAAGTATTGTTAGAGTTGCCAACCAAGCAGCGCTTCATTTTTGTTTTCTCTAAAGATGATTACGTGAGTAAAAGAGTAGATTTTTCAACTCAAACACTCAACCCGACTACCGATACGCTCATTTTTATAGAAATGACAAAAGGTGTTTCTCACAAACTAGAAGGTATCGCTTTTGATAAAGACGGGAATCAACCTTTAAAAAATGCCAAGGTAACTATGGTAGATTTGGTGGAGAACAAGAAAGAAATTACACATACTAATGACAGTGGTCAATTTCAATTCCATCCAGAAAAAGATAAAAACTACGAAATTAAAATAGACAAGGAAGATCACTTTGTGCAAAAGATGCAGGTTTACACAGATACTTCCAATTTCGAGATAAAACAGGAAGTAGCAGTTGAGAAGATGGAAGTAAACAAAATTCTCGAGATAGAGAATATTTATTACGAGTTCGATAAATACGAAATAACTGACCAAGCACGAGTTACGCTTGATAAAGTTACAACTATTATGAAAGATAATCCGACTGTGTTTATTGAGCTTAGCTCTCACACAGATCAACGTGGTAGTGACGATTACAACTACGAACTCTCCAAAAAGAGGTCAGATGCTGCAATTAAATATATTACTAGTAAAGGCGTAGAAGCCTATCGCCTTTCTTTTCATTTCTATGGTAAATCAAAGCTGGCAGTAGAATGTCCACAAGGAGATTGCGATGAAAACACGCATCAGTTAAACAGACGTACTGAATTTAAAGTGACAAGCTATTAGTTATTAAAAAGGCTTCTTTTGAATTTAAAAGAAGCCTTTAGTAATTAGAGATAAATTCTCAGGCTAATAAATAAATCTCGAGTTTCTATAGTTGATTTTACTATAGTACCAATCTGTATACATGGCACCATTACTTTCAGCCCAAACAGAGAAATTGTTATGTGCTCTATTGATAGCTGCATTTTCAATTGGGTAAGCAAATGATTGATTAATATTTATAGCCCAAGGTAATTCTTGATCAGTTACATAGTATCTGTTATTGGCAGGAATGCTGTTATCGGCCCCTGAACCCAATAGAGAAACATCAAACAAAGCTGTAGGTACTCTACCTGGTAAATGAATTTCATGTCCTCTGTTTTGATCTACAATCAGGAAAGGATTGATATTTTCTGTAGTAATTTGTGAGTTATCAATTTGTGAATCACTTAAATCAATATTAATAGAAAGAGTTTCAGGATTGATATAAGCCTCTTTTTGCCTGACATTTACTAATTGGCCACTTGATAGCGGACTCATAATATCATAGGCATCTTCAAAAATGATTACAACCGCATTTGAATGGCCACTTTCTGTACCATTTGCATTATTGACTACATATCTGCTATTTAAAACATTCCCTGTAACACCTTCTACCAGGTTATGATTCAAAGGAAGTTCAATACCAAAACCATTGTGAAAATATCCCCCTATAGCTTTTACAGTAAAGTTAGCTTGTATTTCTTGGACCTTCATATTAGCACTAAGTACTTTTTTGTACTGATAATCCACAACCAAATCATTAAAGTCATAATCTCCTTTTTCAGGCCATAAATCTTCAAAAGCCAGGCTACTTTGTTGATTTTTAGCAGGTAAATAGGCATTAAAGGCTTTATTGGATTGAGAGGGATATTCATCTATATGGTCTAAAACACCATCATTATCTGTATCTTCAGAGGTAGTAATGGCATTAAAGTCGTTGGTGATAATAGCAGAGTAAGGATTGGCAGAGACATAAAATACCGCATCATTGAAATCATTATCTCCAGCGGGTCTAGAGGTATCTTCAAATCCTAACAGTAAAAGTTCTCTGACATCATCTTTTAAGAGTATGACATGTTGGGCATAGGTAGCATCTGTAAAATTATTGAAAGATTTAACAGAGTATTTTACCTGATCACGATCTTGAACAGAGGCAGATCCGGCATCCCAGGCATTCGGGATTAAAAACCAACCGATACCCGTATTGGCTGGGAATCTACCTAAATGCACTTTATCACCACTTTGCAAATTACCACCACTTCCATTAAATGAAACATTTGGAAAAATGATAAAATGCTCATTGATTTCTTCAACAGAATTAGGGGGATTAGTAATATCGTAGGTATAAAAACCAAGTGTATTTTTCCATCCAGCTCCTTCATGAACAAAAGTTATCCATACATCGGCTTCTTCTTGTAGTTTTGTGTTCATATCTTGATCGACCAAATATTCTGGATTGTATTCAGGTACTGGTCTGGTTTCAGGTAAAGAAGCACTTATATCGTCTAATAAGTCCTGTGTGATTACATCACCTTGACTCTCTAAATATGTTGGTCTGCCTTGCGTATCCCAATTACCTATCGTAGAATAATTAGTAGCTAGTGTTCTTTTCTTTGCATTATCAATAATACTAAATTCAGTGCTGCTTTTAACTTTAGAAAATGAATAGGAGATATAATTAGTACTTAAAGGAATACCTACTTCTGCAATTAAGCCTACTTTCTGTGGCTTTAACCAAATGGAATCATGATGAGCTGCCAGGTTAATATTAGAGGAAAAAATATTATCCTGACTAGTAATACCCCTTAATAATAATTGATCTTCCTGATCATAAATATCAAAGATCAACTCTTCAATATGATCATCTACACCAATTTCTAGCTCAATATTTTTTGATGTGGCAAATTGAAAGCCTTCAGGAATATGTAACTCTTCAATATTATCAGAACTACTTGATTGCTGGCTAATATCTTGCTGCAACTCACAAGCACTCAGTATAAATAAGCTAATTATAAAGTAAAAATATTTATTCATATCTGTGTTGTTTATTGATTTTGATGGGCTAAGAATGGTTGATTTTTTTTTAACAATATTCATTTATCAAATGCCAATCCACTACTGGATTTAAAGGTATATGATTGATAGTCAGCACATTAAACTTATTTAGTATTGCGTTGATATTCTAGGAATTGCAATTTTCCAATAAATAGAAAATAAAAAGACAGTCAATACTTTTTAATATAAATCATTTAAAACAGGTATAATCTGTAATTATGTGAATATGAAAATATATATAGTGGAAGATGATCCATTTTTTGGAGAAGCATTGAGTTATCAATTAGCATTAAACCCAGATTATAAGATTGAAAGATTTACAACAGGAAAAGATTTTCTTTCTCATTTAGATGAGCAACCATCTGCAGTTTCACTAGATTTTATCTTACCAGATATGACAGGAATGGAAGTCCTGAAAAAGATTAAAGATAAATATCCTCATATGCCTGTGTTTGTTTTATCAGCTCAACAAGAAATGGAAACAGCTCTAGCACTATTTAGGGCAGGAGCAGAAGACTATATAATAAAAAATGAAGAGGCCATTCATCGGTTGAGAAGGCATTTGAAAAATATTTATGAAAAAAGATCTCCTCAGGACGATGTAGAAAATCAGAAGGTGGAAGTGGTGAAAAATTGTAGTTTTTCAAACATAATTGGAAAAAGCAAATCGATGCAAGCAGTATATAAACAAATGGAAAAAGCAGTCAATTCACCAATTACAGTCAGTATTACGGGAGATACAGGGACAGGTAAAGAATTGGTGGCAAAATCAATACATAGTCATTCAAACAGAAAAAAAAAGAATTTTGTTGCCGTAAACGTTGCAGCAATTCCTTCAGATCTAATAGAAAGTGAGCTGTTTGGTCATGAAAAAGGTGCCTTTACGGGAGCTATTGATAGAAGGATTGGTAAATTCGAACTAGCTCATAAAGGCACTTTATTCTTAGATGAAATCGCAGAGATGGATTTGAGTATGCAAAGTAAATTATTAAGAGTATTACAAGAGCGGGAAATAGTAAGAATAGGAGGTAATCAAACAATCCAGGTAGATTTCAGATTAATTATTGCCACCCACAGAAAACTTTTTAGTCAGGTAGAAAAAGGAGAATTCAGGGAAGATCTATTTTATCGTTTGTTAGGTTTACAGATAAATTTACCAACATTAAAAGACAGGAAAGAGGATGTAATTCCGATAGCTGAGTTTTTTTTAAAACAAATTGCTAGTAATAATAAAAGTAGACAAGTTGAATTATCCAAAGCAGCCAAGAATAAATTATTAAACTATAGTTTTCCTGGAAATATTCGAGAACTAAGGGCAATCATGGAGTTAGCTTTTGTGATGGCAGAGGATGCTATAATTAATGAAAGTGACATTCTATTTCAAGAGGGAGTGATGGTAGGGCGACTTTTACAAGAACATGAAGACACTTTAAAAGGATATACCCGAAGAATTGTAAAACACTATTTAGACAGGTATAATAATGATTATGATATAGTTTCAAGTAAATTAGCGATAGGTAAATCTACCATCTATCACATGAAAAGAAATGAAGAAATATAGCTTATTGTTCTTTTTCAATAAAAACAGTTGCTTGAAAGGATTTTTTATGGGAATAAATAGCTCGGATCATTTCCTTATCCTTCTCAGTCATGCTTTGTCCACCCATACGCAGTAAAATAAAAGCATGTACAGTACTCAGCCATTCTTCCCAATCAGAGTGAATGAGTGCAGGGGGAGCAGCAATAATAATAGTTTTTCGATGAAGTAAACTTTTCTGGGTAAAAGCTTGCCAAAACTCAGGTGCTTGTTTTTCAAAAGGAGATGAGTCATTATCTATGTTTACTAAATAATGCTTTTCTTCTTGGTAGGCATAAATTTGTTCTACTGATTCTGGAAGTGATAAAACTTCATAACCTTCAATTTTTTTTTCTTGACCAGTAGCATTCAGGAATAGTTGCTCTCCAGGAAAAACGGCTAAAGACTGCATAAGATGTTCAATAAAATTACTTTCAATATCAGCCTTTGAAAGTCCTAGTATTAATATTGTCCTCAATTCATTGGGTAGATCAACAATTTTTTTTCTAATCCTCCTTATTTCATGGATATTATCAAAATCGTCATTGATAGTAATAAAAGGAAGTATATTTGTCAAATCAGTAAAATAACCTGCCGAATACACTCTTTTATCAAGTAAAGCAAAGGCTGCAATGCCAGCTGCAATTAAGATAAAAGAGGCAATAGCTGCACCAACAATAGCAAAGCCCCTTTTAGAACTTTCAGGCTCTTGAGGTAAAACAGCTGGAGAAAAAATAGTTAGATTTACATCTCCAGCTCCTTGTTCTATTGTTTTGACTAAATTCAATTTATTCAAAAGAATTAAATACGTTTCTTGAGCAATGTGAATTTCAGAAATGAAAGTACTTAAGTTAGATTCTAAAGGTGCAAACTGTGCTGCATATGCATTCAATTTTTTCATTTCATTTTCTACTGATTCCATCACGCTAGCTTCCATTTCAATTTCAATCTCATAAGCAATGAGCCTGCTCATTAACTCCTGTCTTGCTTGAGAAGGATCATAAGGGATTTTATCAAGCATAGAAATAATTTGCGCAGTTATTTCATTCTTTAAGTATTCTACCTGAGCTTCTAATGCTTTTTTTTCTTCTTGGTTCCCTTCAAAGAGCAAGAGTTCTTCGCTAATTGCTCTTAAAGAATCTTTTAAAGAGGCAATGGTTTTGTTTGAGGTATCATTGAAATTGATGCTTCCAGCATTTGTTAAGTTTTTTTTAACTATCTCTGCAGCTTTAGTATGTGCTTGATGAGTCTCTTGTAGTTCTGCTAATTTTACCTCCATATTTACGACCTGATTCACAATGGCTTTCGTATGTTCAGGAAGGTTGATGACGTTGTTTTCAATTTTGAAGTTTTCAAATTGTTTGATTTTACTATCAAGTTCTTTTCTAGCATTACTTACTAAATTTTCCAGTCTTTCTCTATTATTTTCAATTTTCTTTTGGGAGAGCACTTTGTATTGTTCTGTGACAATAGTTGAATAACTTCCAGTAATCATAGCTGCCTTATAAGGGTTTTCACATTCATATTTTATATCTACATAATTACTCTTACTTACTCTGTATGCAGCTAATTGAGCTTGCATTTCTTTCATACTGAGTCTGTTATTTTCTAGTAGAAGAGAAATATGATGGTCTAAGGAGTCAGATAAATCTAATAACTGATATTGTTTTCTTAACTGTTGAGCTCTTTTGAAGATATCAATAGAATCTTTACGTAAATCTGGGTTTTTGTCAAAAGTGAAAAGCTTGTAATCTCCTTCCATGTATTTTATGAGCATCTCCATTCTTACCATTTCGGAAGTTTTTCTGGAGTTAATCATTTCGATCAGATCAAAGAAAAACAAACTGGTTTCATATTGTTTAAATTCTCTACCTATCAGTGATACATCTCCAGAAGTAGGGATACTAACTTGTAATCTGGCAAAAGATATATATTTCCTTTCTTGATTTCGGGTTAGAAAAAAAACTAAAGTGCCTAGAAGTAGTGGAATACCCATCAACCAAATCTTAAACTTCCAGAACTTTTTTAAGATTAAAAAAGCCTTCTCAATCAGCATAAAAAAATCTTTTCTCTTCTTATTAAATGCTGAAAATGACTAAAAATTGAAAAAAATCTCAATTAATAATTAAGACTTTTTATAACCAGTTAATTTTCTGGTCTACTTTATCTGTATGCAGCTTATTTTAAGTTCGCACTAAAATATCCAAAATAAATACACTTAAATATTGTTATAGATTATTTATTGTTTGCTAAGTCTGTTCCAATACTTTTACAATAAGCCTCTAATTTATTTAATGATAATATACCTGCTTTAACTTCATCAGCGTCATAGCCTAATTCACTAATGATTTCTCTTATCTTTTCTTCAGTTATTTTTTTTGTTTTGAACTTTACTGCGATTCTTTCAGATTGCTTGTTAAAACTGGCATCCATAATCCCTTTTGTATAAATCAACTCAAATTCTAAGCGATCTTTACAGTGGTTACAGCAAGCAGAAGTATTGATACTCACATATCTTACTGGTTTTTCTTTTATATGTATTGGCTTATTTTGTCCAAATAAATTTTGTTGAAGACCAAAAATGAATAATAGAGTTGTTAAAATTTGTAATAGCTTGTTCATATTGCGCTTGTTTAGTTTAAAAAAAATTTGAACAAGCTATTTACCAATACTTTTTAGTAGGGAAAAACCATGTAGGATTCTTCATTAAAAATTTCAATTACTAGATCGATTTATGAATTCTTTGTATCTTGATACGAGCTTTCCCTATTTAGCTTTTCACGTTTTAAGCTATCCAAAGGCATTTATATTAAATAATTCATTAAAGAAAATCACTTCTATTACACTTGTGTATTTGTATTAAAATGTTAAATAAAATGCTTTCTAAAAAATAGAAATTGCTCCAAGGTGGGAAAGAATGAAGATTATTAGATATTGTCCTAGGATTTATTAGTATAATGCAAAACTTGAATAAATATTTTTCATGCATCTATAATGTGTCATATTTATTTCTTTAAAATGAAATATTTTATCAATTCAATTAGATAATTAATAGATGAATAATGTTCATTTTGGGATAAAACACAAAGGTTTAAAAAGATGAGATTATTTAGGTAATAAGACATTTTCCAACCGCTTGAACGATTGTATTAAAGGATAAAAAAATTGAAAAGAGTATTTCCGCTTAGTGGAAGGTATGTATTTTTTTGAGTTTTCTTTGATGAATTTGTATTCCTTAATTATAGCATATTCTATTCTATAGGAGATGTTATTAAAAAATTGCACACTGATATTTAACTCATTTAAATCTAAATATAATTTCTCTAATATTGGATATTGCTTATATGCTGACTTTAAGCCACCATATCTCCAAATTACATCTAGCAAAGCATTAATCTTATGGCTAGAATACGTTAGTAACCTGATAATTTCTATATGTTGGTTTAGCTTGTCAAATTGTATTTCTTCTTGGAGATGAGCTATATAGCTAAAAATATCATTATAAAAATCTTTAACTGAAAAAATAAAATCTTTAAATAATGAATCCTTTCTTTTATCCCAAAAATCATTTTCAGTTAAAATCCTTAAACAATTATCTACTTTTTCTAGACTTGTTTGAAGGTTTTCTTTTTCTGAAATTAATTGACTTTTAATGTCGGAAAGTTTTTCCTTGAAGTTATCGCTAGTCATCTTATTGATTATACATTTACTTCTTAAAAAAAAGTATTAGCGATAAAGTCAATCTATCTACACTCCTAGTTGTAGGTATTTAAATTCTTTTCTAGAACTAGTAAAAGTAACAAATAGTATACTTTGTTAGAAATGAGCAATTCCTCATTTAGGAAATGTATTCAATATGGGAATATATCCCAAATTGAGAATAATTAATACTTGAAGCACTGCTAAATTATTTTAATAAAGTTAGAATAAATTACATTGTTATGTTGCTTTTGTTTATGAGTATTATCGAATACACAATCCCATTTTTGATATTAAATTTAAAGTTTTCAGATGTAATACTTCCATTTTTAACTTGTAAGAATAGTGACATTTATTCAAAAAAAACAAGATATACATTAATCTCAATACATATTTTCACTATTTTCATTTCTGAAAAAAAGATTAATTTCATGTTTACAGTTTATTTGCTTTTTCATAATCAACAGACAAACAACATGGATTATGAAAACCATTAACAAGCTACTATCTCAAGTATTTATCACATTTACACTCTTTTTCATTGCAAATACCTCACTGTCCGCACAGACAGAGATATGGAGTGAAAATTTTTCAGGCCTAGCTAATTCTACTACTTCTGATAATGGTCATACTGCATGGAATACCTCAAATCCTCCACAAGATTATTTTTGGGGAGTTTGGAATAGCACTTTTTATGGAATTGGTCTTAGACAGCAAGCCATATGGGCTTCAGAGGAAATTGACATTTTATCTTATTCAGACATTGCGTTTTCAGTGAGTTTAAGTGAGACTGGTAACCTAGAAAACTCAGACTATATACAAGTTTCTTATATATTAGATGGTGGAAATGAAACAATTATAAGCAATATACGCAATGATTTTAATTATACAACTGCCTCTATTGCAGGATTAAATGGCAGTACCTTACAAATTATAATCAGAGCACTCAATAATTCAGATAGTGAAACTTACAACTTTGATAATATTGTAGTGACAGGTACGCTTCAAGCTGCTTGTCCTTCAGAAGTAACCACTTTCCCTTATCAAGAAGGTTTCGAGGATGGAACTGGAGGATGGCAACAAAGTAGAAACGATGATTTTAACTGGACATTGAATAGTGGAGGTACCATGACTAATGAAACTGGACCTAGTTCTGCTAGTGAAGGAAATTATTATTTATATACTGAGCAATCTTCTAATAATGATGTTACCTATTTAGAAAGCCCTTGTTTTAATTTATCTGACCTTTCTACTCCATATTTTTATTTTAATTATCACATGTATGGAGATCAAATGGGAGCACTTTCTTTAGAGGTCCAAACCATGCCAGGTAGTAATGATTGGACATCGATTTGGTCTGCAAGTGGCAATAAAAACAATGCTTGGTATTTGCAAAAGGTTGACTTATCTGCTTATGCTGGTGCTAGTATCAGGTTAAGATTTAAAAGTGTAGCTACTGGAGGAAGTAGAAGTGATATGGCCATAGATCACCTGGGAATTGCCAATCAAATCATCTCAGTAGATGCGAATGCTACCATAGAAGAATTTCAGCAAAATATTACTGGTACAGGAGTTACTATTGAGAATCTATCTATTACCTCTTGTGCCAACGAAGCTTATGGAACCTATACTACTACTTCAGGTTCTCAATTAAGATCAGATCACGGTATAATTATGTCAACTGGTAAAGCAGAAGATATTCAACAAATGAACCGCAGTAAATGGTGGAGCACCCAATTGAATACGCAAGGGAATGCAACACTAGATAATTATACAACTGCCTCTACTATGGATGTGTGTTATATAGAATTTGATGTGACACCATCAGGAGAAACACTTAGTTTTAATTACACATTTGCATCTGATGAGTATGTAGATTATGTAGGAAGTAGTTTTAATGATGTTTTTGCTTTTTTAATTAGTGGTCCAGGAATTAGTGGAGAGGAGAATATTGCTGTCATTCCTAATACCAATACTCCTGTTTCAATTAATAATGTGAACCATAATTCAAATAGTCAATATTTTGTAAACAATGCCTATTATGACGATCCTAACAATGGAGGAGGAACCATTCAAGACAGTAATGCTTTTGGTTCAATTGAATATGATGGTTTTACGGTTAATTTGGTCGCTGAGAAACAAGTACAAAGCTGCCAAACTTACCATATCAAATGGATGATTGGCGATGTAGGTGACCGATTTGTTGATTCTGGTGTATTGATAGAAGGATTATTCAGTACGAATATTTCATCAGTGGTTTCTACTTCTGAAATATATAATGCATGTTCAACAGATCCTGTTACCATCACTTATACTAGAGATGGCAATACTTCTAATGAACTTGCTTTTACACCTAGCTTTTCAGGCTCAATAACAAAAAATATTGAATATGATGTAATAGGTTTACAAAATGGATTAGTAAAGTTTGATGCTGGTTCAGCCAGCACTCAAATTACTTTACAAGCCAAAGACTCATATAACATTAATACTTTAGATAGTGTAATAATTGATCTTACTGGTTGTTCCGGAAATGTTTTAACTACAACAAAAGTACATTACAAACCCATACCTGTTTTTGCTAATGATGAGAATTATCTTTGTTATGGTGAAACTGCTAGTTTCGACCCAGGAGCATTTGTGGCTTATCAATGGAAAAATGAAGCAGGTGATATACTTTCTACTGAAAGAGTGTTTCAAACTGCCACTGAGGGTGTTTACTCATTATCTGTAACTAATGAATCAGGTTGTACAGATGTATCTGATCCGTTTACCATAGTTCAACTGGAAGAAATGCAGGTTTCTGCCTCTGCACAATGCCAGCCGATTGGCACCAATAAAACACAGGTTTATGTACAAGCTATTGGTGGTGGTGGAAATTACCAATACAAGCTTTCAAATATGCCTGAACATGCTTACTCAAATGATTCTATATTTCTAATTGATAATAACTCAACAGTTCAAATTGATGTAATATCTCAATATGGATGCAGTAAATCGATAATAGTAACTACCCCAACCTTTACTCCTGAGGAATTAGCTAATGCGGGTAAACAGGGGACATGCATTTTAAATGGGTTTAATGCCTTTTATCATATTCTAGATGAAGAAGGAAACATGATTGCCAGCATCAATGATTTAGGCAATAACTTAGGTGTAATTACTGCCGAAGTACGAATAGATGATGATGTTAAAAGTCATAATGGAGAACATTATATGCAACGTAATTATAAAATTACACCTCAGTTTAATGGACAAGCAGCTAAGGTGAGGTTATATTTTACCGAAAATGAACGAACTACTTTAAAAAGAAAAAGAAGTGGTAGTAATTATGATGTATTAATTAATGATGAAACTAGCTATCAAGTAGCAGAAACGAATTCTACAAATACTTCACAGGAGAATACCATGGAATATACCATTGCCAAATATGATGGAGATGCCCCAGGTACAGCTAATGAGACATTTTTAACGTCTCAAGCTCAATCGAATGGTTTTAAAACGGAAAGGCATTATGTGGAATTCACAGTACCAAGCTTTTCATCTATGTATTTACATGAGCAAAATGAATTACTACCTGTACAACTAATCAGCTTTAATGCTACCGTTAAAAACCAAAAAAATGCCCTTCTTTCTTGGCAAACTGCCTCAGAGACAAACAATAAGGGTTTTGAAATTCAACGAAGTGGGGATGGATACAACTTTGAATCAATTGGTTTTGTGAAAGGAAATCAAAATACACAAACAAATACTTCTTATTCATTTGTAGATGAGAACTTAAATGGATTATACTATTACAGACTCAAGCAAATCGATAAAGACAACTCCATATTCTATTCAAGAGTAGTAAAGGTTAGAATAGAAAGGCAAGATGAGTTATCTGTAATAGCCTTTCCTAATACACTTCAAGATCAATTACAGCTTTCAGTAAATAATGCTGTAGGTACAAAAATAAATATATCCATTATTAATGCCGAAGGAAAGATAGCAATGAAAAAGCAGCATGCAAGTGATGCTTTAAATACAAAATATACAATCGATGTAGCGAGCCTTCAATCAGGTATTTATTTTGTGAAAGTGTCTACAATCGATCAGTCATCAACTATTAAAGTTGTAAAAAATTAGGTTTGTTGATTATTTGTATTTGTAAAGGGAAAACAGTTGTCTCTTTGAGTAACTGTTTTTTGTTTTTCTTTTTAATTATTCAAATATAACTTGAAAGACACTCTATCTTGTTAAGGAAACTTTCAAATAGAAAATCTATAAAAGGACTGTTGCATAATAATCGGAGTTCTGCTTTGACTCCATTCTTATTCCTATTTTTAATAGACTGCCAAGTTTAATAACTAAAACGGCAATATCGTATACCATTTAGCCATGTCAAATTTAAGTATTTGTGTTTTTAAAAATTCTTTTGTCAGAATTGATTATTATTCTTCTGAACTCTTATTAGAAATCACTTGGTTACCATTGACTGAGCATATGACAAAAAAAGATTATCAGGAATGCTTTCTGGCTTATTTAGAAATAAGAAAAAATAATTTGGTCAATAAATTATTAATAGACGAAAGTCAATACTTTTATGTAACAGATTTTGATCTACAAAAATGGGCAATTAAATTACTAAATGAGGAAATTAAATATAAAGTCTCTTTTGTATGTATAATTTTAAATAAATACTTTATCCAGCAAATGCTTTTAAAGCTTTTAATTGAAGAAGTAACAAATGATGATATTGATATATTATTTTTCACTTCAAAAGCAGATGCAATTCAGTGTTTGTTAGATGATATTATGATAGCTACTAGATAAATATATTGCTTATTCTACAACCTTAAATATATAAAATTAATAGTACTTTATGCATCAAAAGACCTATAGATCGATTCATTGATTGTGTTCATTTGTACTTTACCAATATGTACTTGTTGTATTCTATTAACTTTTGTAAATAAATTTTAATTTATTTCTCCTATCAAATTCAGCTTTTACGATTTGAAGTTTTAGGAATAGATTTTAACCAATTACATACAATGACAACACGCACAATTTTATATTCTAGCCAGTTTCTAAAGATGAATTACTACCAATCTGATTCACTATTGGAAGTAGTTTGGCAACCTGCTACAAAACTGATGGCTCAAGCAGACTATCAGGAATGTTTTTATTCATATATTAACATTAGAAAAAAGTACAACATAGACAAAGTTTTACTTGATGAGCGTCAAATGTTATTCACTCCAAGTACTATGCTCATAAATTGGGCTAGTAGTACACTCAATACTAACTTACAGATAAAGCCTTCTCAAATTGCTATTGTAATGAACCATGAGTTTGTTCAACAACTTTTATTAAAGCTATTAATTGAAGAAGTTTCTAAAGATAGTTCAGACTATTTATTTTTCATTAATAGAGATGATGCCATACAATGGTTGGTAGAGGATATTATAATGGATGGCTATCAAGTCAGTACTTGATATAACATAGCATAAATAACACAGCTAATACTTATTCAACATGGAGAAAATCAAAGGTGCTAAACTATTATATGAAAGTTCTTTTTTAAGAATTGAACTATGTAATCAATATCATGTCTTAAGTGTTACTTGGCTTTCTGGTATTAGTAAAATTAATGACAGTCAGATTAGACAAGAGGTACAATGCTTAATTCAAAACATCAATCACTCAACTTTTAGTAAGATACTCATTGATGAAAGAAACTTCTCCTATTTACCTATAATGAATATTAACTTATGCTTTTACCAGATTTATAAAGATAGGTTATCACATTTGAACTTAGAGGTAGGTATTTTGAAGCATACAGATAGTTTTCATGCTTTTAATAGCTGCCAAACATTATGTAAAACAAAAACGCAATGTAATACTTTTCATTCTTTTGATACAAAAGAAGAAGCCATGAATTGGGTTGTTAATACACACTCACTTGTGGCCTAAAATATTTATATTCCAATATCTCTATAGGTATAATTAAAAAGCTGTTTTTAATTACTACAACTACGATCTTGTTATTATAATAAATATTCTAGATATGATGGCACTTAGTGAATTAGTAAATGCTAAACATTGCATTTCTCCTCAGCAAAAAGTAATTCAGGAGAAAAGCTTCACCTATTTACTTAATTATAATAATCATTCCTTGTCATTAGAGTGGAGAATAATTAATTATAAACCCTATTTGTATTTTAAATTTAAAGGTATATTAAGCACAGAAACCTCCATAGAAGGGATTCAGTTATGGACTGAAATAATAAAAAGACATTCAAATAAGATCAGTCAAATTTGGGATTGTTCTCAGATGGATGCTTATGAGTCTAAAGCAAGAAATCACTGGCAAAATGCATTAGTAGAAAATCATACTGAAATTGATGAAATTTTCCTTATTGCTAATTCTTCTATTGCTAAAATTTTTGGCCAAACAATAACAATAAACACGCCTATTAAAGTCAAAATAATAAGTAAAGAGTCTGATATAATCAAAAGAATTAAACTGAGCTAGATTTTTTTATCTATTTAAAATTCTTATTGAAATTAAAACTAGGTTGTCTTAATATTTGAATCGTTAAAGGGGCTGCATTACTAAGCAGCTCTTTTTTTATGCTTTAACCAGTAGTTCCATTTCGATTACTAATATCGCCTATTACAAAGTAGTAATAATATTATAGCCATTCCCTTATGTATTTAACAACAAACTAATATTATATTTTATCGATAATCATGGTATTAGTATTATTGCATGCAGTAGTTAAATATAACTATTCTAAGTTGATCAAAGGATTAAGCATGGTTTTAATTAAATAACTATTAATGCGGATTTATACTCCTCAATTTAATGATCAACACGTTGTTATATATATAAATTGATTAGTGTGTTCACATAACGCATATTAAAAATTAACTACTAGACCTTAACCTTTTTACTATGAAAAATATATATGAGAGCTCTTTTATGAAAATTGAATTCGATGAAAAAATAAAGCTTTTACAGGCTACCTGGTTAGAGAATACAAAAAATATCAGTGAGAGTCAATACAAATCTGAATTTCTTACCTATTTATTACTTGCGAATAAATGCCCTTACGAGAAAGTTTTAATTAATGAGAAACAATTCAAGTTTAGAATGGGGTTACACATCCAGCAATGGGCTAGTTCGATGGTTAATACTCGATTAATTATAAGTGCTAAAAACGCAAAAATGGCAGTCGTTTATAGTAGTTTAGCTATACAGAAAGTTACTGCAAAAAAAATGGTAAATGAGATGGAACTTCAGGATATCAAAACATTATATTTTGAGTCTAAAGAAGATGCACAGAGTTGGCTTTTAGAAGGAAGTATTATTCCTTCAAATAGAAAAGTACTTCTTTTTATGAATAATGAATTTACTGATTTCACAGATCAACTTGAGAAAAAAGTAGCTTCAGTTTAATGGAGTAAAGATTATAAAGGATATTTGCCTAAAATATAATTATTCTAATAAATTTTTATAACAATACTTTCTAATTGCAAATGAATTATAAATATACAAATATGTAAATATGCTAATAATGAGTTTCTGGGTTAGTATAGTAAACTATCACAACACAAGCAATTATGAATATTTTATACAAAAGCTCTTTTGTGAAAATCTGCTATTCTCCCTCATTAAATTTAATGGAAGTAGTATGGTCACCATATTCTAAAAACCTATTTCCTGCTCTATACCGTTCAGAGTTTCTTACTTTTTTTAAATATCAAAATATCTGTAAAGCCCAAAATAT
This sequence comes from Chondrinema litorale, assembly GCF_026250525.1. Taxonomy (GTDB): domain Bacteria; phylum Bacteroidota; class Bacteroidia; order Cytophagales; family Flammeovirgaceae; genus Chondrinema; species Chondrinema litorale. The sequence goes on along the minus strand of NZ_CP111060.1, from coordinate 100,289 downwards.
CTTAGTAGATGAAAGGATGTTTTATTATGAAATTGATGATGAACTTGAAGAATGGGTTAATAACACATTAAAAGATAGAGTGGTGTTTTTTGCAAAAAAAGTAGCTATTGTTGCTAATATAACCAATATGAGACAAGACTCGATAGATCAAAGAGTAGAGAAAGCTCAATTAATTAACACACAAATGTTGTTTTTTGAAAATAAAAATGCTGCTAAGGATTTTTTGATAGAAGAATATCATTTAGATGCTAAATAAAGAATAATACAGCTTTGTAAAAACATCAAATCAATAAAAAAGAAGTGTGATGGTAGCACCTCTAAACCTAATAGGTTATTTGTCTTCTTGCCTTGCAGTAAAATAGAGGGTGCACTTTACATAAAGGCTCATTATGGGTATGTTCTATTGTAGAAACCTGTAAGGCTATTGTAGTAGAATTGAAGCAAGTTAGTACTCTTTTCTATGCTAATAAAGATGAGGCAAAAAAGCAGTTATTGGATATCCAAAAAAATCGTTATTCAACTAATTATGCCACTTTAATATCCAATATGCTGTTGTATAAATAAAAATTACTTCTTTGTAATTATATAATTATTGAAGGTTTTCAATGATTGATAATAAATTTCATTCTAAAGTATCTCAGGGAGTTTAACTGTAAACCTTGTTCCTTTTTCAGGTTCACTTTTCACATCTATAGTAGCATTTGATCTGTTGGCTGCCTTTAGAGCTATAAAAAGCCCCAATCCATTTCCCTTTGATTTATCAGAGCCAACAAAAAACATATCGAATATTTTCGGAAGTATGTCTTTCTTAATACCATCTCCACTATCAATCACTGTAATAATTAATTCTTTACCATTTAGGGATTGAAAACATATTCTTATTGTAGGTTCATTATGATGGAATTTCAGTGAATTATCTATCATTGCTTTTAATATCAGTAAAACTAATTGTGTCTTTGACTTAAATGATAATCCTTCTTTAAAATGGTATTCAATGTATCCTTTTTGCTTGTTAAATATTTGATTTAAAGTATCAATGAGTGATTCAACTTTAATTTTTTCTATTTTCTCAGGGGAATTATTGATGATACTAATTGCTAATAATTTTTCAAGAATATCATCCATTTCATTTGTTACATGATCAAAGTAGTTCCAAATTTCATTATTCGGTGTTAATGTATTTAATCTAGCAAGTTGTAACAAGCCTTCTATTCTTGCAAATGGACCTCTTAAATCATGAGAAGTTCTGTATAAAAATAAATCTAATTCATGTTTAGCATTGACTAATTCTTCTGTTCTTGAAGCTACTTCTTCTTCAAGTTGTAAATTCATTTTCTGAATATGTTCCTTGATCAGTCTGAGTTTTTCTGATTTATCATAAATATCATCTCTTTGAGCGGCAATTTCTATATTTTGTGCTTCTAACTCTTTATTCTTTTCATTTACTTCATAGGTTCTTTGGGCTACCTTTATTTCTAAATCTTTATTTATATCTTCTTGTAGTTGTTTATTTTTTTTGAGTTGATAAATAAATTTTGCTTGTGCTTTCCTCTTCTTATCTTCAATAAGTTTTACTCTATATCCTAAGCCCACTGCAAAAACTAATAATTCGAATAAGGTGCCTCCCTGTCCAAAATTTGAAAAATTCTGTTTTCCTAGAAAATAAGATATTATTGAATAAACGGCAGTTGCTGCTAATGTTATATTACCAAACAAGGCAATTTTAAACAGCTTAGAATTCTTAGGTAATACTTTAAAGAGCCATAGTCCAAAAACGATCTGTAATAATAATACTACATCAGAAATGATTATTGGATAAAAAGTGTGGTAGAATATGGTTTGAATTATTATACCTAACAAGCAAGTAATTATACTAGTATACGCTGTCCATTTAACCATTTTATCCAATTTCTTAGCATGCAATCTAATATCAAGAAATTCCCTAAGAAACATAAAGTAAAAGAAAGGGCTCAATGGAAAAAAAATCCAGAAATATAGATTTAGATCAGGCAATTCTGGAAAAATATAATTGGATAAAAAGCCTACATTCCACAGAAAATATAGCGATATACTCAAAATGTATAAACCATAAAACAAGTAGGTTTTATCTTTATTTGCCAAGTAAATAAATAAACTCAACATTGCCATTGGAAAAACCGGAGAAATATTTACCACTAAATCTGGGGAAAAGTTTACCACCTGTTAAGCCATTAAATAGCTAAGGATAAATAACTTATATCCAAAAAGGCTATGGCTAATCATAGGACAGATATGGTAACTATAAAACAAATCATACGATTATATAAATCTGGAAAAAGTCAACGGAGTATAGAGCGGCAGCTCCATATATGCCGCCCTACAATAAAAAAATATATCCAAGCTTTTCAGGAAAGTGGTTTCAGTCCAGAAGAGCTGTTGTCTTTGTCAGAAAGTGATCTAGAAGACTTATTTGGTCGTGCCCGAAAGTCTATAACTAGAAAGAGTGTAGCTAATATTTCTGAGTTAGAAAAACTATTTCCTGATATGGAAAAAGAGCTCAGAAAGGTTGGTGTGAGTAAAAAGCTTTTATGGCAAGAATATAAGAATAAGTATCCAGAAGGTTTAGGTTATAGCCAATTCTGCTACCATTTTCAGCAGTGGCAGGAGAGACAGGATGTATCTATGCATATAGAGCATAAGGCTGGGGATAAAGTTTTTATTGATTTTTCTGGTAAAAAATTATGTGTAATCGATAAAGCAACTGGAGAAGAAAAGCCTATGGAAGTGTTCGTAGCTATACTTCCTGCAAGTCAACTTACCTATGTAGAAGCTGTTAGAACTCAAAAAAAAGAAGACTTTATAAAAGTAGTTGAAAATGCATTATGGTATTTTGGAGGTGTTCCTTCTGCTATACTAAGTGATAATCGCACGGCGACCGTCTTAAATCCGCTATTAAATTAGCAAGTCATTATGAGCCGGTAGTTAATGCTACTTTTCAAGATTTTGCTTTGCATTACCAAACGACTGTACTTGCCACTAGAGCAGCTAAACCCAAAGATAAAGCCTTAGTAGAAGGAGCTGTCAAATTAGTATACACACGCATTTTTGCACCTCTACGTCATCAGCAGTTTTTTTCTTTAAAACAACTCAACCAGGCAATCCATAATAAATTGATGGAGCATAACATGGCTAACTTTACTGGTAGAGATTATAGTAGATTATTACTATTCAATCAAATCGAAAAAAGCTTATTATCGGCTTTACCTCAGGAAAGATATGAGTTTAAACAGTTTAAGCAAGCTACTGTATATAAAAGCTCCCATATCTGGTTGGGAGAGGATAAACATTATCGGGCGCCGAGCGCTATAGTGTCCCTTATCGATTTTTAAAAAAGAAAGTGAAAGTGGCTTATTCATCTTCCAGAGTAGAGATTTTTTACAAACATACTCGTATAGCTTGTCATCAAAGAGATAGAAGAGCCTATCAATATACCACTCAAAAAGAACACATGCCTTCATCTCACAAGTTTATTGCCGAATGGAACCCCAATAAATTTATCGGGTGGGGCTTAGCGATTGGACCAGCCACTGGGGCTTATATCGAGAAGTTACTTCATTATAAACTTCATCCTGAACAAGGATATAAGGCGTGCATTGGTATATTAAAATATGCAGACAAAACCACTATAGGCAAAGAACGATTAGAAAATGCTTGTAAAAGAGCCGCGCCACGGTGGCTTTGTTTTATGAAAGCTATAGCTATCGTATAATCAGTAATATTCTTGAAAAAGGACTAGACAAAATAGATATGGAGCAAGAAACACACATCAATTTACCATCGCATGAAAATATACGTGGTAAAGATTATTATAAATAACTTATACTTTAAACTGATGAATACCTCTGTAATAAAAAATCGATTAAGTGAATTAAAATTCTTTGGTATGCAACATGCCTTTCAAGCTTATTTGCAAACAGGTCAAGATCAATTATCTGGAGTTGAACTCTTGGATCATCTACTTCAGCAAGAATGGGAGTTCCGGCAAAACCGGAATATATCTACGCGGATTAAACAAGCACGCTTCCGCTATCAGTCTACTGTGGAGCAAATCGACTGTACAGCACATAGGAACTTGTCTAAGGACTTATTACTAAGACTAGCTGACTGTTCTTTTATTGAAAAAAAGGAAAACATCTTGATTACTGGCCCTACTGGTGTTGGAAAAAGTTTTATTGCTTCCGCTTTAGGTCATCAGGCTTGTATGATGGGATATAAGGTATTGTATTTTAATGCTATTAAACTCTTCTCACAACTAAAAATGGCAAGAGCTGATGATACTTACTTAAAGGAATTAAAACGTATGGAAAAACACCAACTCTTAATATTGGATGACTTTGGATTACAAGTGCTAGATCATAATACCTGTTTAGCTTTACTAGAAATTATTGAAGATAGACATGGTAAAACTTCTACAATTATAACTTCCCAAATGCCGGTAGAAAAATGGTATGATCTGTTAGGAGAAAAAACTATCGCAGATGCTATATTAGATAGATTAGTTCATGCTTCTCATCGAATAAAATTAGAGGGAGAATCCATGAGAAAAGTAAAAAACTCTACCAACTAAAATAAATACAATTTATATTTAAGTAATTGATGGAATTAACAGGCATTTACTTTTCTAAAAAATACTGGTAAACTTTTCCCCGGATTGAGTGGTAAACTATTACCGGAATATACAGCCATAATAAATAGCATACCTTGAAATAAACTATCTTTAATAAAAAGTGATTTATCTTGAGTATACCATGTTTTAGGCTTTACCAATCTGATATTTAGACTAGGCTTAAAACCTGTGATATTTTCTACTTTGTAATAAAATAATTTTTCTTGATTAGGTAGCAATGTAATTTCAAATATAGCTTCTTTTCGACTTCCTCTTACATCTTTCAAAGAAGCTTGCTCAAGCTCACCACTAAACTTTTCTTTAAAACCTATTTCTCCGCTTTCTTCATAAAGAGTAACATAGTTATTCCCATCTAGTATTAAAAAAAGGTTAATAGCTGTAGCTCCATTATTATTTATAAGTATTCTACCCCAGTAAATACTATTAGCTCTCTTTGAAGCATTAATTTTATTGTAAGGCTCAAAATTATCTTTAAATTTTCGAGAAGCTATTTCTGCTATTTGCTTGTTTTTTGAAGTATCATGATACAATAAGATATATGATTCCAAAGATGGAAAATCATGCATATCTTTATTAATAAAAACTCTATCTTGCGCCAATAAAAATTTGGAGAAAATGAGTAATAAGAATGTAAAAAGTAACCTCATACATCAATTGACATATTGAACAATGTGAGTTATTTTACAACAAGCCGATTTTTAATACAATTGCAATTATAGCCAAAAACATCTTTTTAAATCCATTTAGCAAAGAATATTTTGTAATACATATTCTTTCAAAATAATAATAAACACTTGTCTTTTCAAAATTATTTTATAACTGTGTTGCACATTGTTAAATATTTTTAATTTTAGCAAGATCAACCGCTAATTTGATCACACTTTTAGGTTTGCCTAAACTATCTTTAATAAGAGAGTAACTCCCATGTAAACAAACTAACTCTCCGTTTTTATTAATTCTTTTTTGCTCTCCCATTTGAGGCTTTCCTTCTCGTAATGATTCCCAGAATTCTTGGTATGCAGGAGTAGACTTATAATCTTCTTTAACAAACATACTATGATGTTTGCCTTGTATCTCTTTTAAAGAATATCCCATTAGTTTTAAAAAGCTTGAGTTTGCTGTAATGATATTTCCAAACAAATCAAACTCTACAGATGCAATACCACTTTCATTTATTGCATTCATTCTGCTGCTCATCTCCAAGGCTTGTTGTTGTATATCTTCTTGAATAGCCTCTAATTCTTCCATACTTTGTCGAAGCTCTTCTTCTTGTGTTCGAGACTCTTCTAATAATTCTGATACTTGCATTTCTTTCTTTTTTTCTTGGCTAATATCAGTGGCTAATTTTACTACTTTTGTTACGTTACCTTCTGTGTCAATAATTGGAGTATAGATGGCATTTAACCATACTATATTGCCATGTGCATTAATTCTTTGAAATATTTGAGATATAGCTTGTCCAGCAGCTAATTTTTCCCAAAATAATTGATACTCTGAAGAGTTTATCATGTCTTTAGGCATGAATATTTGGTGATGTTTACCTTTAATATCATCAAGTGAATACTTCATTACTTGAAGGAAGTTTTCATTGGCAGTAATAATATCTCCTAAAGGTGAAAACTCTATAACAGCCATGACTTTATCAATTCCTTGATAGATGCTTTTGGTTTCTGATGAGATTTTTTGACTATTAGTAACATCCGTAGCAAACTTAACTACTTTAATTACATGATGTTCTTCATCAAGTATCGGTGCATAAATCGCATTCAGCCATACAGTTTGCTTATTAGCATTGATTCTCTTAAATACTTTAGAAACAGCCTCTCCATTGGCTAGTTTTTTCCAAAAAGCCTCGTATTTAGGTGTATTGACAATTTCTTCAGGAACAAATATTTGATGATGTTTGCCTTTAATATCTTCTAAAGAGCACTTCATTACTTTTAAAAAGTTAGTATTAGCTGAGTGAATGATACCATTAGGAGTAAATTCAATGGTACACATTACTTCATCTATACCTCTAATGACACTGGCAGATTCTGCAGCATTTTTTGCAATCTCTTTATTTTTTAAGGCTAATGCTTCTTGAGTAGCTTGCATTTCCTCAATATTTTGTCTCAGCTCTTCCTCTTGTGCGGTTAATTGTTCATTCTTTTCTTTAGATGCAAATAAAAGGTTGTTTACCTCTTTTGTCCTTTCTTCAATTTTTAATTCTAATTTATTTTGCAAGGATTGCATATCTTTCAGCGCTTGAATATCAATTAAAGATCCAGCAATTCTTATGGGATTTCCTTCAGGATCTCTTAATGTATTACCGATAGCCCTAAACCATCTGTAACTACCATTTTTAAGCTTTAATTGGTATTCTACATCATATGGAGTATTGCCAGTAGTATCATTTAAATGTTCTGCAAAAGCATTAAGAGTATTTGCTTTATCATGAGGGTGTAATAAATCAGACCATGAATGCAGTACATTAGGAAAATCTGTTTCATTTGTATATCCTAACATTTGTCTGAATCGATCTGTCCAAAAGAAAGGTGTATGGTCATTGATATCCATGTTAGAAGGAACTACCATATCCCATAAACCTTCTTTAGTAGTTTGAGTAATAAGGTTAAATTTTTCTAATATATTACTACTTTCTTGTTGTTTTCTTACTAATTCTTCCTGAGTGGCAGATAACTCCTCCATATTCTGTCTGAGTTCTTCTTCTTGAGCCTTTAAAGATTCTGATTGTTGTTGGCTTTCTTCTAATAACAGTTTTGTTTGCTGAGTAACTTTGATATTAGATATGGTTGAGGCTATGGATTCGCCCAATTTTTCTAAAAATTCAATTTCGAAAGGATTGAATTTTTTAAAAGATGCAAGTTCAATAATACCTTCTACTTCTTGATTGACTTTTAAAGGGACAATGATCACAGAATTAGGAGATGCTTCACCTAATCCTGAAGTAATGCGAATATAATCTTCTGGAACATCATGCAGCAAAAGTGTTTCTTTTTCTAAGTATATTTGTCCAATCAGTCCTTCTCCAAATTGAAATGCTTTATCAATATATTTTTTTCGGTCATAGGCATAGCAAGCTACTTGTTCAATGATTTGCTTATTTTTTTTAACTACATAAATAGCACCTTGATTTGCATTGATATATTTAATTAGGTTGCTGATAGTTTGATAACATGCTTCCTGAAGATCATTTCCATTTTTTCTTAATATTTCATTAAATAAAGCTAAGCCATCACTAGTCCATTTTCTTTGAAGATCTTCTTTATTTAAATGAACTAATTTATTTCTCATACTGATCAAAGAGCCAGAAAGAGAGTCTGAAGTTATTTCATTTTCATCAATATTGGGATATTTAACATCTAATACTCCTTCTTCAATTTTTTTGACAAAAAAAGTGGCTGAGTTTATTTCAGTTTTTAATTGTTCTAAATTTTCTTGCACTTCATTTAGGTGGCTTTGAGAGATCAGATATTGCGATAGTTTAAACATATTATTAGCGAGTATTAGAGTTAATAAATATTATTTTGCAACGACCCATCATACGAATAGACATACATGTTGAACTAAATAAAGTTTAATACTCGCTGTATTATATTAAGAATGGAGAATTAATTGTATTATTTAAGGAAATTTCTTTGCTAAATTGTTCTATGATAATAATTGAAAATTAAATCTTGGTTCTAGATTAGAAATCATAAGTAAAGAACACTTAGGATACCAAAGAAGAGATTGATCTAACTTTGAGCCTAATAATCTATAGCGACTAAAATTGCAAGAGCATGTTATAAAGTAATTACTCCTTGATTATTAGTCTTTTGTCGGATACATGTATATAATGAATTAGTCAAAAAAGTAATAACTATATCTGCAGTGGAATATGCTATTATACAATGATTTGTCCTATAAAAAGCAATTGAAGGAAAACGATATTAAATGAGGTGTAATTAAAAGTTTTAGAAAAGGTCAAATAATAAAAAGTAGTAGTGCAGTAATTATAACTACTGTTAGAAAAAAAATTAGCCTTACAGAATGTTATTTAAAAAGAAAAATTAAATACCATACTTAAGGTAAAAAATTAAATATCGGCAACAGTTGCATTTGAAAATTTGTAGCTTATTTTATACAAATAATTTGTTAAAGGACTTATACTGAATTTGGGCAGCCTATACCTTGTTATGGCACAAAACTAATACCCGAAATACAGGTTAAATTTAGAAAAACTGTTAATAGCTATCAACATAAATAGAATATGTCGTCAAGGAGGAAACAAACTGAACTCATACTATTTTAAATCAAGGTTATCTAGTGAGGAAGTGGTGTGAATAATTTCTTTTTAACTTTATTAATATAACATTATATACCACATTATTTGTAGAGATAACTTCTGCTAACAAGCATTAAACAATAAAAGAACAAGAATATATATTATTCTTAAAAATATGGAAATTTTATATAGCAGGAAGCAATACTAATTTTATAGTAATAAGTCAATAATTTGGTATATCTAAATATCTCATATACAGTCCAATTTATGGAAAAAGTCAAATTCAAGATTTACTTAATTGCAATATTTCTTTGTATTCTGATTTTGCAGATCTTTTATTTTATTCAAGTTACTTTTGTATTTTCTAACACAGAATATTTAAGTCCTGCTATTATCACTCCCATAATAGTTGGTAGTGTTCTTGGAACAATTATGGGACAGATTTATTACCAAAGAATAAAGATACAGAACCAGGAAAACATTATAGGAAATCTCAAAATAACTGAAGTGATCAATAATATCTTACTTCTTTCAAATAAAACATCAGAGCCTATCTCATTTCTACAATCTACTATAGAGGTAATCATAAAAGCAAATTTTATAAAATTAGACCCAAGATTAGGCTTTTTTTTGAAAGATCTTGATGGGAAATTTCGTATTAAAGCCCAACATAATCTTAGTGATGAGCTACTTAAAATATGTGCTATAAAAGGAATTACATCAGGTGAGTGTCTTTGTGGGCAGGTTATACTCACCAAAAAGACACTGCATGCTAATTGTGTGAATCATCGGCATACAATTAACTATAAAGGAATGAAAGATCATGCTCATTATAATGTGCCCATTATGTACAATGAAGAAATTCTAGGAATAATGGTTTTATATTTAGAAGTAGGTCATAAAAAAAATGAAAGAGAAGTAGAATTTTTAGAATCTGTCAGTAGTGTTATCGCTTTAGTACTACATAAATATTTTATAGAAGAAGAAAAAAAAGTTGAAATAGTAAAGCTCAATAATGAGCTAATATCTCAAAATGAGATGCTTATCAAAAAGAATCGTGAATTGGATAAATTCGTGTATAGCACATCACATGATCTTAGGTCCCCACTTTTATCTATCCTAGGACTTTTGAATTTACTTAAAAATGATCTCTTGAAAGAAGATGAAAAAGAACAAACTATAAAACTGATGGAAGATGGACTTCAAAAAACAGATGAGATGATTACTAGTATTCTAGATTATTCAAAAAATGAGAATTTAGAGATCAAATATGAAACTACTAAAATCAAAAAATTGGTAGATGAAGTTCTAAATATGCACAAATTTGTAGGTGGAAAAGAAATAGAGATAAATTTAAATATCGCTATAGAAAAGATTCAAACTGATAAATACCGATTTAGAACTATATTAAACAATCTAATTTCTAACTCAATAAAATACCGTAGAAGAGAAGTTCCTTTAGAGATAGAAATTAGCTTTAAAAAATATAACACTGAAGAATACCAGTTATATATTAAGGATAATGGAGAAGGTATAGAAAAAGAAGAACTAGGTAAAATATTTGAAATGTTTCACCGCTCTTCTTCATCTGCTAAAGGAGCAGGTCTGGGATTATACATATGTAAGGAAATTGTTACTAATTTAGCAGGTCGCATCCAAGTGGACTCAGAGCTTGGTTCTTGGACAATGTTTACTATTTATTTACCAATAAAAACATGAAAGACAGAATATTTTTAGTGGATGATGAGCAAATTTCAAATTTTCTGAACAAGAAAATTATTGAGTCTGAACTAGTAGATGTTGTTATAGAAGATTATATTGAAAGTAAAAAAGCGTTGGAAACGCTAAAAAATAAGTCATCAATTGAATTTCCTAAGCTATTAATAATAGATCTTAGAATGCCTGTTTTAACTGGATTAGACTTTTTGGAAGCACTTCAAAAATCTGATAATCAAAAATTAAAACAACTAAAAGCTATTATCCTTACTTCTTCACTTAATAGTGAGGATAAAGAAAGAGCTAGTAAACTCCCAAATGTGATTGACTTTATGAATAAACCCCTAGACTCTCAAAAAGCAGCTATAATAAAGAATCATCTTTCAAAAATTGATTAATACAAATATTCATTATCATTTACATTTTATATATATAAAGGACATTGTTGCGTTGCAACAATGTCATTACAAGCAACAACAAAAATATATAAATTTTCAACCTCATATTATGTTTGATTAATATATCAAGGGTAATCACAAGATAAAACTAAATGATTATTTTATAGCTAAAAATATGTTTACACTCTTAATTTTACTTTGATTTGGCGCTTTTGTCAAAGATATCAATTGCTTGCATTGCAGTTCAAATAGTAATATTATGATTTATATAACCTACAAGAAGTAGATAATGCAAAATGAACTAGCCAAGCGATATAATTAAACGAATTGTTTCTTTGGATGAAGTATATTGATAGTTTATTTTCAGTTAGCCATTTGTATAAAGGAGATTTTGGGAGTGAATAGTCGCATTAATTTCCATAAGTTATTTGTGTTAAAGAAATAAATTAAGCTAATTGCTAGATGAGTAACTTACTAAATTAATGGGGCAAAACCTTTTGATTTATATATATCTAAATTTAGACATGATGGTAAATTTACTATATTTAGGTATAAATTAACTAAAAAAATAACACTATCCAGAATTTACTATAGATACGAATATGAAAGAATCTAAATTATTTAATCTAAAGATGTTGGTCTCCATGACAGTTGCTGATGTAGACATTTTTTTACTCCAAAATGAAGAACAAACAGCAGATAATGATAAAGAAAGCTTTAGTAGAGAAGAAATTAGGGAGCAATTATCTAAAACAGTAAGTAATCTAGTATTAGGATTAGAGAAAGCAGGTTTCGATACAGATAAGCCTTTGATTCCAGATAAACTTATATCTGGGATTAATTAAGTTCCAAATTAATTTGTGGTAATATAAAGGTACATTATGTGTTAATTTAACAAAGGTCAAATAGGCTTTTTAATTAACATAATGTAAATTATATATTTTTGTGAAATCTCCTGAACTGGCCTTACACAAAACTGTAAGCCCATGAAAAACAAAGAAAAATCACAAAAAACAACAACGAAACGAAGTTTTACGCTAGCACAGCGTCAGGAGATTATCTCATATTATGAGACCGGTGGCCGGCACCCGGATATTTTACAGCAGAAATTCTTTGCAAAAGATATGGTATATCGGTAAACTTGTTTAGGCAGTGGTTGAGATCAGAAAAACAAAGAGACCAGAAAAATCTCTAGATCCCTTTGCAATTGGTTATAGTGTTATTTTTAAAAGTAGCCTCCTTTTTTCACTATATTTTTGGCTGAAAATCCTTCGTGAACCCAAGTTTTCATCTCTTGTTCTGTAGCTTTAATTTCTTCTGCTCTTACTAATACTTCATAAGCCATTTCACGAGGAACAACCAACACTCCATCAATATCACCAAATATTAAATCACCAGGATAGATATAGGCTTTTCCTATTCTTAGTGGAATGTTATAGCCAGTGATTTTAGTCCTTCCTAATGAACCATTTGATGTGCGATATTTATTGAAAACCGGATAGTTCTGATCCAAGACTTGCATCGTATCTCTCAAACCACCATTTACAACAGCGCCTCTTGAACCTCTAGCAATGGCAGAAGCTGTCATTACTTCTCCCCAATGAGATGCCTCAGACTCATCTCCAGCATCCCAAATAACAATGCACTCTCTTGGCATATCATCTAACATATCCGCTCTTATCTCCATTTCTCCTGTAACTGTAGGATCTGGATTCGAACGTATTGTATAAGCTATTCCAGCAACTTTCATTTCCATTTTAAGTGGCATTATATTGCAAGGAAGCGCCTGGTCTAATAATGTTCTTTCTCTTAAAACATCATTTACTGCACCAGTATACAACTGTTCATACCTATCACATAATTCTTTTTCAGTAATAGGTAAGTCTACGATCTCTTTTTTATCTAGCTTGGCTTTGAGAGCGTCTAATTTCATTAAACTCATTATCGTGTCAATTAATTTTTAACATAAATTTTTATAGGCTCATACCTCCATCTATAAATATTTCTTGTCCAGTAATATATCTACCGGCATCTGAACAAAGCCAACAGGCTGCTGATGCTATATCTTCTGGAGTACCAAAGAAGGAGGCTGGAATTTTTTCAAGAACTTTTTCTCTATAATCAAGATTAGAAAGTGCCAATTCATTTCTTGGAGTTTCTATTACTCCAGGAGCAAGATTGTTTATTGTTATACCTTCTCCTGAAAGCTGCAAAGCCAAATTTCTCACCATGTTTACATTAGCCGATTTAGTTGCAGCGTAAACAATCATATCTGGATGAGGTTTTTTTTCCTGTACACTTCCGATAACTACTACCCTTCCCCACTTTCGAACTTTCATTGCAGAGACGAATAACTGTATTAGTTGTAAGGTTGACTTAAAGTTTATATCTAACTGTTGTTGAATTTCAACTAGGTTTGTTTCCTGCCAAGGTTTTCGAAATTGTATTGACGCATTAATTACAAGAATATCTATGTTGCCTAATAAATGAACGGCCTGATTAAATATATTTAATGCACTTTTTCCCTCTTGTAAATCTGCTAATATATAGCCTGATTTTTTATTCATATCTTCAATAAGAGAAACAACATTTATTGCATCTTCTTTTTCATCTTTTCCATGTACCAATACATTCGCTCCAAATTCTGCCAAACCCAATGCGATCGCTTTACCAATCCCTTGTGTGGCTCCAGTAACCAATGCATTTTTTTTACTTATATCGAATAAACTACCAATGTTCATTTGGTTTTATATTTTGAACTTGATTGAAAAATGCTAGATGCTTCCTACAATTGGGAACCAATCTGGGCGCTTAGGATCTTGGTGGAAACGAGCATAATAATCTCCTTTTTGCTCGTAGTATCGTTCATATTTTTCCATTTTATATTCATCAAGAGCAACTCCCAATCCAGGACCCTCAGGTACTTTAATAGCTCCATTTTCATACTGCAATAAACCTCCTTGTATAATGTCATCAGTGAGATAATGATAATGTGCATCTCCTGCAAATGTCATTGTCGGAATAGTAGCTGCTGTATGTATCATAGCTGCTAATTCAATCCCGAATTCTGCTCCGCTATGCATGGCAACTCCCATATTAAAAGTTCTACAAACTGCTACTAAGTCTTTTACTCCTTTTGGTCCTTCCCAATAATGTAAATCTGTTAGTACAATATCTACAGCACCCATTCTAATGGCAGGTCCCAAGTCGTCAAATTTTGCTGGATACATATTAGTTGCAATAGGCATTCTTACTTGTTTACGAACTGCAGCATTCCCTTCTAAACCCCATGAAGGATCTTCGAAATACTCAATGCCTAAGTCTTCTAATCTTTGGCCAATTTTTATAGCTGTGGCTACAGACCAAACACCATTTGGATCTATTCTTAATCCAAATGAGTCTCCCAACTTATCCCTACATAATTCTAAAACTCTAGCTTCTTCTTCGGGTTTCATTACACCTGCTTTTAGCTTCATCGCATTTACCCCCAGTGTCTCATGAAGTTCTACACAGTATTCCGCTAAATCTTCAGCAGTTTTATCATCACCACCACTTGGACGATCATATCTCCAAAAGAGGTAGGCAATAAATGGCACTTCATCCCTTACTTTCCCACCCAATAAATCACACATAGGCCGGTTTAAAACTTTGCCTTGAATATCAAGACATGCCATTTCTATTGCAGCATATAAGCGAGAGTTAGAAAGGTAGTAGATACTACGTAATACTTTAAGTTTTATAATCTCCAAATGGAACGGATCAAGTCCTAAAATTCTGGGCTTCAATTTCATAAGTGCAGCTCTCTGATCTCCACCACCTACTTCTCCTAATCCAATAATGCCTTCATCTGTAATTACTTCCAGAATGGTTCTTAAGAAATAACCAGGATGAACTCCAGTATTATGCCTTAGTTGTGCATTTAAAGGAATAGCAACGCAACGCACTTTTAAATCGATAATTTTCATATTTCATATATTAGGTTGATTTGTTGTTTCTGTTATTTTATCAGCAGTTTTGTTGAGTAGATTCAATATTTCCTCCTGATAGTTGATATCTTTTAATCTGATTTCTGGTAAATACACACCGAGAGATGCATGTAAGCCTAAGCAAACGATATTTACAGCAAAACCGACAACATGTGCTTTACTAGTTTGTTGAGCATAACCCCGTTTTCTTATCTTATTCAGTTCATACATTAAATCTTCTTTATCTTCAACTTCTGGCCATACTTCATATTCGGGTAAGCCATATTTATTTATAAAAGCTTCTAGCTCCTCATCGTTTAATGCCGCTACTAATGCTCTTCCTGTTGAAGAATCATAAACTGGTTTTTCTTTTAAATTAATTACTTGTAATTCCTGATCCTTTTTTACTTCGTGAATAATTAATCTTTTTCCTCCACTCAGCACAGTTAGTATCGCACCTTCGTGTAGTTTATCTGCAAGTATTTGCATTGGTTCTTTAGCCATATTTACAATTCGTTGCATCTTTTGCTCCATACTATCTCCACTAAAAGACTTTAATATTGGACCAATTTTATAGCCACGTTGGTTTTCAGCTTTTTCGATATACCCTCTAACTACCATTGTTTTCACGAGATTTGCACAAGTACTATGGTTTAAGTTAAGATGGTTGGCAATATCTTTTAACTGCACCCACTCCTGTTCCTGTGCAGCGATAAATTCCAGTACATCAAATGCTCTATGTATAGCTTGAATCATAATAATGTTTTTTTATTCAATACTATTGAATAAATTTAATAATCACTCCATAATTTTATCTTTATCATAAAAAACCTTTAGAGCAACAAAAATGCAAAGTGCCGCAAAAACATAAGCAATTGAAAGTGATGCTAAAGCATTAGAAAGTCCTAATACAGGTTTCATTAATCCTAAAATGTAAGGAGCACTAGCACCTGTTACAAAAGCAAACATGAGCATAATGCCAGTAGCACTGGATCGATATTTTGGCTCAATTACATCATAAAGTGCCGCAAAAATGTTTGAATCATAACCTCCTCTAAAAATACCAAAGACTGCTAACCCAATGTAAACACCAACTACTGTTTTACTTACACCCATAAAATAGATGGCAGGTGCACCAAGTAATAAACTCAATCCCTGAATTTCTAAGCGAATTGTATCTCGCTTTTTCATTAATTTATCTGACAGTGCAGCAAAAAACATAAGACCAACATAGGCAAGTACATGGTGATAAAACATGGAGTTAAAACCAGCACTTGTTAAAGATTGACCAAATTCTTCATATAAATAAGTAGGCATCCAAGTTAAATAGCCCACGTTAGTAAAAACCATTCCTGCAAAGGCAAAGGCTAATAAGATGGCTGTAGGTTTCTTGAAAAAGACAGGGAGTGCTTTTTGAATGCTCACCTTTTCCTCATCATTTGTACTAACTTGAGGTTTAGAAGGCTTCATTCTAAAATATATTATAATAGCTAGTATGATTCCACCACCACCGAATGTGAAAAATGCATAGCGCCACCCAAAAGTTTCAGCGATATATCCGGTAATTAATCCACTTAGAATAATACCTGTATACACCGCTGTTTGATGTATTGACATAGCTGTGGCTCTAGTTTTATTGTGATACTCACTGATTAGAGCATTGGCAGCAGGTGCATAAAATGCTTCGCCACCACCTGTAGCTAAGCCTCTTAACAATACTAAGTGTATTAGTAGAGTGCTAGAACCAGTAAATAATGTAGCAGTACTCCAGAATAACAAGCTGAAAAATATTATTTTCTTTTTATCATATCTGTCACCAATATAACCTGTAATGGGAACCAAAATACCATATGTAAGAACAAGTATAGATGCTACAAGCCCGATTTGTGCATCATCTAAACCCAAGTCTGATTTGATGGAAGGAATTACTACATTAAATATTTGTCTATCGGCCTGATTGAAGAAAAAAGCAAACCAAAGCAGCACAATTAGCTCCCATTTATATGCTTTAATGTTTTTATTATTGAATGTAATTGTATTCATTCCTTAATATATAATTTTATTTAGAAATTTCATCTCATTTTTACTGTGTAGTTGGACTATCTAAAAATAAAGGCTCGTTTATTTGACATCCTGCACAATTATAAATATTATTGTCAATAATAACAAATTAAAATATTATTATTCAATAATATAAAGTATATGAAAATGAAAATACCTTTGCAAATGATCTTCCCCCCTTTGTTACTATTGCTGTGTACTTCCATTTGGGTATACGGTCAACAACAAATTACAGGAGTTGTAACTGCTGATGATGGAGAACCTTTACCTGGTGTAAGTATTCTAATAGTTGGTACTACATCAGGTACCACCACCGATGTTAATGGTAAGTTTTCTATTGCAGCAGCACCTGAATCTACATTACAATTTAGCTATATTGGTTATGTAACTCAAGAGGTACCTCTTAATAATAGAACTAATTTAGATATTGTATTAAATGCAGATCTAGAACAACTCGAAGAAGTTGTAGTAGTCGGTTATGGAACTGTTAAAAAGAGTGATTTAACTGGTTCTGTATCTTCTGTAAAACAAGAAGAAATAAGTGCTTTCCCTACTACAAGTCCTGTTCAGGCACTTTATGGTAGAGCTGCTGGTGTTCAAATTACACAAAATACTGGTCAACCTGGATCAAATATAAGTGTTAGAATTAGAGGCACAAACTCTATTCAAGGTAGTAATGAGCCATTATATGTAATTGATGGATTTCCTTTTTCTGGCGCTCCAAATTTTTTAAATAACTCCGATATAGAATCGATGGAGATATTGAAAGATGCATCAGCTACAGCAATTTACGGTTCTAGAGGTGCTAATGGAGTGGTTATTATTACTACAAAAAAAGGAAAGGCAGGTAAAACTATGGTTGATTATGAGGGAAGTTATAGTTGGCAAAGTGTAAGAAATAAACTTGACTTAATGAATGCGCAAGAATATGCCGCGTTTTATAATGAACAAGCTACTAACGACGGTATTACACCTTGGTTCACAGATGCAGATATAGCAGGCTTTGAAACAACAGATTGGCAAGATGTAGTATTACGTACAGCTCCGATGCTAAACCAGACTATAAATGTTTCTGGTGGTAATGAGAAAACACAATTTTCTGTTTCAGGTAGTCTATTTGATCAAGACGGTATTATTACCAATAGCGATTATATGAGACAATCTGTGAGAGCAAATATTAATCATGATATAAGCAAAAAAGTACAACTTGAATATAATGCTACTTTAACTAGGTCATTATCTAATCGTCAAAATTCTAGTGGTGGTAATCGTGGTCAGTCTCTAATTGGAGGCATGGTTTCGGCTGCCCCTATACTTTCTCCATACGAAGAAGATGGTACTCTCACAGTTTTGAGTACATCTTATCCATTTATGTCAAATGTAATTGTTAACCCGCTTAATTATACTTTATATCAAACAAATGAGCAACGCTACAATACCATTTTGGCCAATGCAGCAGTCATTTATAAACCTATCGATGGTTTATCTGTAAAAATATCTGGAGGTATTGAAAATAATGATGGACGTAATGACACTTATACTTCTAAAAAATTCATTAATTCTCAAGGTTCTGCATCAATTAGTACTTCTCAAGTAACCAGTTTTCTAAACGAAAACATTGTAAACTATACGAAAGCATGGAACAACCATAGTTTCTCTGTTACTGGTGGTTTAACTTATCAAGACTATGTTGCTACAAGTCTTGGAGCTTCTGGTAGTGATTTTATTAGTGATGCCACTGAAACTTACGATATTGGTGCAGCTGGTACATTAGGTGTTCCAAGTTCATCTTATTCTAAATGGTCTTTACTATCTTACTTAGGTAGATTGAATTATACTTTAAATGATAAGTATTTATTTACTGTAAGTTTTAGAGCTGATGGTTCCTCTAGATTTAGTGAAGACAATAAATGGGGCTATTTTCCTTCTGGTGCTTTTGCTTGGAGAATTAAAGATGAGCCATTTATGGCAAGTGTTAACTTAATAAGCGATTTAAAACTGAGATTAGGCTATGGAGAAACTGGTAGTACAGCAATATCTCCATATCAAACACTCAACCAATTGGCATCTGGCAAAACTGTATTTGGAGATGAATTATATACCACTTATGCACCAGGTACCACACTTCCAGGAGACCTTAAATGGGAAACTACTGAGCAAAGCAATTTTGGAATCGATTTAGGAATATTAGATAACAGAATTTTTATTACCGCTGATTACTATATAAAAAATACCAGAGATCTACTGAACACTGTACAACTTCCCGCTTCACTAGGCTATACTAGCACTATCCAAAACGTAGGACAAATACAAAACAAGGGTTTTGAGTTTACTGTTGACAGCAAAATTCTAACAGGTGAATTTACTTGGGAATTGAGTGCTAACATGTCGTTTAACAAAAGTAAAGTTGTAAAGCTTTATGATGGCCAAGATATTTTAGGAAGTAGTATTAATATTACTGTTGTGAACGACAATATTAACCTATTAAGAGAAGGAGAGCCATTTGCCGTTTTTTATGGTTATGTCGAAGAAGGATATGATGAAAATGGTACAATAGTATATACAGATTTTAATGATGATGGAACTTTAACTAATGATGATAAAAGAATTATAGGTGACCCGAACCCTGATTTTATCTATGGTTTAAACTCTACCATGACTTATAAAAACTTTGAGCTAAACATATTTTTTCAGGGCTCACAGGGTAATGATATATTCAACCTTAGTTCAATTAACCAGACACTCGATTATGGATTTGGTTTAAACATGCCAAGAGAAGTTTATGAAGACCATTGGACGCCTGATAATACCGATGCTAAATATCCAAGACTCACTCAAAATATGTCGGTGAATGTATCAGACAGATCAGTTGAAGATGGTTCTTACATGCGTTTAAGAAATATTCAATTGGCTTATAATGTACCTGTTGATAAACTGGGAGCTGACTGGATGAGAAGATTACAAGTTTATTTAAGTGGCCAAAACCTACTAACCTTTACTAAATATTCTTGGTACGATCCTGAAATTAGCTCTTACGGAAGTTCAAACTCTATTAGAATTGGAATTGACCACTACAGCTACCCTACCGCAAAAACAATTACTGCTGGTATAAAACTGGGATTCTAATTAGCAACACTTCAAAATTTAATGACATGAAAAAATTATTTATATTTCTTATATCTTCTCTACTTATATTTTCTTGCGAAGACTCTTTAGTTGAAGAACCAAAATCTTTAGCTGTAGAAACTTTTTACAATACTGCTGAAGAAGTAGAATCTGCAATAAATGCAATATATAGTCCATTGAGAAGCAGTAATAACATGGGCGCATTATTTCCAGCACAACAAGAAGCTATGGCAGATTACTGTTACGGCAGAGGAAGTTACGCAGTTGTAAGTGAATATACAGGTTTAAATAGCACCAATATTACAAGGGTTGGTCAAATGTGGGACTTGTATTATCAAGCCATACGAAATGCCAATATTGTAATTGCCAATGTCCCAAATGGCACAGAGCTAACAGATGATGAAAAAGCTGCATACATTGGCGAAGCTCGTTTTTTAAGAGCACTTACCTATTTTATTATGGTTAGAAATTGGGATGCTATTCCGCTAAGAACTATCGAAAATATGACTGAAGCGGATATTCCTAAAAGTTCAGCTTCTGAGATTTACGAATTAATAGTAGAGGATCTATCTTATGCAGAAAACAATTTGCCAGAGAGTGTTTCAATAGCAGGTAAACCTAGTAAATGGGCTGCAAAATCGATTTTAGCAGATGTATATTTGAATTTAGAAGAGTACGCTCTATCAAGTAGTAAAGCATTAGAAGTAATGCAATCGGGAGCTTATTCATTAGTTCCAGTAAGCGAAGCAGATGATTTTTTAAATATTTACGGACCTTCTATTATCAACTCAACCGAAGAAGTATTTTACTTTAAATACAACAGCGTAGATGGTTTCTTTTTTGTAATGTTTGCGCATCATCCAGGAAGTGGATACCACGGTGCCGGTGGTTATTATGCTCATTATACTTTTGCAGATAACCCTGTAATTGAAAATTGGGATGAGACAGATTTAAGAAAAGAATACAATCTCTACTATTATGATTTTGGATTGGGTGATACCTACTTATTCAAAAAATTTATAGATCCTTCTGCACCTACAAACGCTGGTGCTTCTAACGATTATCCGCTATATAAATATTCTGATGTCTTATTGATATATGCTGAAGCAACCGCCATGTCTAATGGTGGTCCAAATGCTGAAGCATTGGAGGCACTCAACATGATTCATAGAAGAGCTTATGGTTATGATGCATTAACTGCATCTCCGGTGGATTTAACTTCCACAGGTATGTCTGCTGAAGAGTTTAGAGATATGGTACTAAAAGAAAAAATGTATGAAACCATTTACGAAGGTAAACGCTGGATGGATATGAAGAGAATAAACAAAGCAGAAGAAATTATAAGTGAAATAAAAGGGATTGATATGAATGAAAAAATGCTGCTTTGGCCATTGCCTAACTCCGAAATGAATTATAACAAAGCATTGAGTGCTAGCGACCAGAATCCAGGCTACTAAATGAATTATATAGGATGGTTGAATAAACCATCCTATACATAAATTGAAAATGAAAACAAAGATGTACAAACTTATAACAATACTTTTCTTTTTACTGGGCTACTTTAATCTAAAAACATATAGCCAAAGTGAAACTTATGAAAAGTTATGGAGTGACCCTGAAATACAACAAAGAATAAACAGCGGTATAGAAACAAACAGAAAAGGTTGGTTCACATTAAATATCGTCGATCAAGATAATCAACCCATAAGCGATGCTTCTATAAACCTTGAGCTAACTAATCATGAGTTTTTGTTTGGTTCAAATATATTTATGTACCAAGGGTTTCCTGATCAAAAGCAAAATCAAAGATATGAAGATGTATTTAAGCAAATTTTCAATTTTGCATCTTTGCCCTTTTACTGGAAAGCTTTAGAACCAGAACCGGGTGTATTAAGGTATGAAGCTAACAGTGAAAAAATTTATCGTCGTCCTCCACCCGATCCAATTTTAGCATATTGTAAAGAAAATAATATTACTCCTAAAGGACATACATTAGTATGGGATAATCCTACTTGGTCAATACCAGAATGGCTACCAGAAAACGCAGAAAAACGTGAAGAACTCATCAATAAAAGGATTAGCCAATTAGGAGAAAGATATGGGGAATCTATTAAATATTGGGATGTAGTAAATGAATTAGATCAAAGAGCTGGGCATATGGAAGTTGTGATGCCAAAAGATTTCGCATTAAAAGCTTTTAAACAGGCAGAAGCTGTTTACCCTAGAGAGAATACTTTGATTTTGAATGAAGTTACCAATGTATGGTATAAAAATGCAGGTGAGTACAGTAACTTTTATACGATAATAGATAACCTCTTAATGAAAGGCGCTAAAATAGATGCTATAGGATTTCAATGTCATTTTTTTGGCGGAGAAAGAGATATAAAGGCCATGATGGATGGCAAGTTAATGCAACCTAAACAAATCCTAGATATACTCGATACTTATGGCGAATTTCAATTGCCAATCCATGTAACTGAAATAACAGTACCTACAATTCCAAATAATGCAGAGGGAGAAAAAATACAAGCACTCATTACAGAGAATTTATACAAAATTTGGTTTAGCCATAAAAATGTAGAAGCTATAACCTGGTGGAATGTAGCTGACGGAACGGCTACTAAAAATGAAGATAAATTTTTAGGTGGTGTGCTCAGAGGTGATTTGTCTGCCAAACCTTCCTTTGATGTATTAAACAGATTAATTAATGAAGACTGGCATACCAAAATAGTAAATCAAAACCTTGTTGATTCTCAGCTAAAATTTAATGGCTTTTTCGGAGAGTATACAGTAAAAATTCAATACAAAGGAAAAACCATTGAAAAGAAAATTAATCTAACCAAAAACGGTCTTGATAAAATCACGATCAAAATATAATGAGTTTTTAGTCTCTAGAACTCTTACACTTAACTAGATTACTTTTAATAAAATACCAACATGCATAAATATATTTTAAATTGTTTTTTACTAATTGTAGCATTAAATGCATATGCTCAAAAAACGCTCTGGCAACCTTACTTTATTACACCAAGATCGGGTGACAATCATCTTGAAATTTCTGACAATTGGCAACTTACACATACAGATAAACCGATTGATAACTTAAGTACACTCAGTAACAACGAATGGATAAATGTAAAAAGACCATCCTCTGTACACTGGGCTTTACATTGGGCAGGTACATTGCCATATCCATATGCAGGTAATAATGCAGAAAAATATGAATGGGTTGAAAAATCTATATGGTATTATAAAAACACCTTTACATTAAATGATGAGATTGATAATAACTATCATTTTTTACATTTTAAAGGGATTGATTATTTCGCTAAAATATGGCTAAACGGAGAATATCTGGGTGAGCACGAAGGAATGTTTGGCGGGCCTACAATTGAGATAAGTAAATATGTTAAAAAAGGTATAGCTAATGAATTGGTAGTAGAAGTAAAATCCGCCAATTATCTTGAGCAAGAAAGCTATAAATCTAGAGAACCTGGTAAGCATATAAAACCTTGGGTGTTTTCTGGAGGCTCAGGTGCTGAACCATGGTTTACCGTCGGTATGTGGCAGGGTGCAAGAGTAGAAACTGTACCAAAAATACATTTAGAAAGGCCATTTCTTTATACAGAATCATTATCTGGCTCAACCGCTGAACTTAGAATTAAATCTGAAATTTTTGTAAATACCCATGCACTTGAATATGAGATGCATCCATGGGAGAAATCTGCTCATTTAGGCGGTACTTTTTTTTATGATAAATCTGAATACAACCACTATGATGGGAAGTTGGTACTCGATCTAGACTTTGAATTAAAAGGCAACAACGTACATCATGAATCTTTTGAATTAGATTTATTTGAAGCTAGAAACTGGATTGATGAACATTTTACTATTCAAAACCCAAAATTATGGTGGCCAAACGGAATGGGTGATCAAGAAATGTATGATGTAACTATTAGTTTAAAAAGTGAAGGTAAAGTAATTGATAAAATAGAAATCCCATTTGGTATCAGAACAATAGAAAATGAATATACAAAAGGTCCACAATTTGGTGATGTTTGGAATCCCTGGCAATTTGTAGTAAATGGGAAAAAACTATTTGTAAAAGGAGTAAACTGGATGCCAGCAGATTTGCTTCTTGATTTACCTAGAGAAAAGTATGAATGGATTCTTGGATTAGCAAAAGAAGCTGGAATTCAAATGGTTAGGATATGGGGTGCAGGTCTATCAGAAACAGAAGAATTTTATGATGTGTGTGATTCACTGGGCATAATGGTTTGGCAGGATTTCCCTATTGCCAACTTTAGTACAGCCGAATGGCCAATGAAAGTATGGGAAGCTCAGGTTGCTCAAACTATTTTCCGATTGAGAAACAGAACATCACTTGCCCTTTACAATGGAGGTAATGAGTTTAACGCCTATGGCTTTGGCAATACCGCTTCAATTGGCATTCTTGAACGTAATCTAGAAACATTTGATCCAACTCGCCTATTTACTCGCACTAGTCCAGATGGAGGAAGCATCCATACGTATCCTGATATGGATCCTGTTTGGTATAAAGAAAGATACAAATGGGTAGCTTATGTAGCAGAAACAGGTATGCACAGTATTCCAGAAGCTAAAGGTTTATACGAAATTGTCAACCCAGCTGAATTTCAAAACCTAGGTAATATGTACTCTGATGAGTTTGCTAGTACCCATCCTGAATTTATTCAACATTTTGTTGAGTTTAGTCCAGGTAGAGTGCCTAGGATGTTAAGTAGAGCTTCTCATATCGATGATATGAAAAATCCGACAATTGAATCTATCGCAGAAGCATCTCAAATTGGATCTGGAGAATTTTATCAAATTATGTCTGAAAAAATACAGTCTAATTATCCAGTAACTGCTGGATTAATGCCATGGGTTTTTAAAAGACCGTGGCCAATTGTAGCAGCAATACATTTAGTAGATGGAAATGGGCAACCTTCAGCCCCATATTACTTCTTAAAGAGAACATACGAACCTATACATGTAGCACTGGATATTGAATGGTTACTTTGGGAAGCTAGCGATGTTTTTCCAGTAAAAATAAATGTGATGAATGCTGAAAATAAAGCTCAACTTGCCCAAGTTGAAGTTAAGATCTATAATGAAAAGTTTGATCTACTTTGGCAAAAGGAAAAGAAAATAGAAATTACTAAAGGTCCATCTGTAAGTAGTCAATCATTCGATGATTTTACTATACCATCCGAATTAAAAAATCAATATTTCCCGGTTTGCGTTGAATTGAAAAATGAATCTGGTGAAATAATTTCCAGATCAGTGTATTGGCCACGAACTATTCCACAAATGGAAGATAAAGAATTTAAGACCAAATATAAATCTCAACCAACGGAGTGGCCTAATCTTGAAAATGGTCCTTGGCTCAAACCTATAATTAATAATACAAAAACAAGCATAAAAGCTGATCTAGTTACCTGCAATAAGACACCTGAAGGTTATATTAATTTCGAAATGAAAATTAAAAACACAGGTAAAATACCTGCCTTTATGTGTTCAATTGATATTAAAGGGGCTAAAAGAACCTTTGTCACAGATGATAATTACTTTTGGTTAGCAGCAGGTGAAGAAAAAATTATCAATGGGAAAATTAATTGGAGGGAACCTGTAGAAAAAAAGAGCACTCATTTTATTGTAAATGCTTGGAATACGAAAAGTATCAAATTAGAAATTAAATAAAATTCATGTACTTTATGAAATATTTATATCTAATGGTTATGGCAGGAATTATTTGCAATTCCTGCCAAAAAAAACAGGAAGCAGTAAATATCTCACATTCTTCATTGAATGTTCTTTTTATCACTGTTGATGATATGCGTCCTCAATTGGGTTGCTATGGTGATACATTTGCGATTACTCCAAACATTGATCGATTAGCTAGTAAAGGTATGTTGTTTGAAAGAGCCTATTGCCAATATGCCATTTGCGGACCGTCTAGAACTTCTTTTTTAACAGGCTATTACCCACAAACAATTGGTGTTTTTAATAACCAAACTCATATAAGAGAAGCGAAACTTAATGCTATTACACTTCCTCAACTCTTCAAAAATAATGGATATACAACTACTGGATTGTTTAAAATATTCCATTTGGCCGGTTTTGACCCTAACCTATTTGAAAATCACAACGATACGGCTTCTTGGAGTATTCCACATTGGACTCCAAGTCGTTCTGCATGGGGACCATATGGAGATTCTATCTACCAAATAAATAAAGAAATTTGTATTGAAAGAGGACCTATAAACTATAGTAACATTCCAAGATCACTGGCTTACGAAGCACCAGAAATAGCAGATAGTTTATTAAGCGATGGAGAAACCACTCAAAAAGCTTTAGCTTATTTAGAAGAATTTAAAAATGATAAAAGTCCATTTTTTCTAGCTGTTGGTTTTTATAAACCACATTTGCCATTTGTTGCACCTAAAAAGTATTGGGACTTATATGATAGAGATAAGATTGAGTTACCAGAAAATCAATTTGCTCCCAAAGGTTTGGCAGCATCACTCCTTCCAGATACTAAAGAGTTAAGAAGTTATATAAATATTCCCGATAAAGGTGAATTTCCCCTAGAAATAAAGAAAGATTTACTTCATGGTTATCTTGCTTCAATAAGCTATATCGATGCTCAAATTGGTTTACTTCTTGAAAAATTAAAAGAACTTAAAATGGACAAGAATACCATTGTAGTTGTAATGGGAGATCATGGTTATCAAATAGGTGAGCATAATTTATGGTGTAAAAAACATACAAATTTCGAAATCGCAACAAGGGTTCCATTAATAATTTCAGTGCCGTCTGATAATAAAGCACAAAAAACTAACTCATTGGTTGAACTAGTAGACGTTTATCCAACTTTGGCAGAACTTTGTGGTTTAAATCCACCCTCAGATTTAGATGGAAAAAGTCTTGTCCCTTTAATAAATGAGAGTAGTTATAGCCCATCAAATTTAGCATTTAGCACTATGGGGAATCATGGATCACAAAATAGTATTAGAACCAACCGATACAGATTGAATAAAAGAAAAAATAAAGAAGAACTAGTCATTGAACTATACGATCATTTAATTGACCCTGATGAAAATAATAACCTATCTAAATCACCAGCATATCAAGAAAAGCTAGATTCACTGATTCAGGTATTAGATCAATTCGAAAAATCTACTTTCAATTAAAGATCACCAGTCTTTTTACTGGATCTATAAACTTCTAATAGAGATTCTATAAATTAGAATTATGATTACAAATTTTTCAAAAATCACCAAGCTTAAAATTGATATCCCTTGTAAACTCACCTCCATAAAATTTGGTTTGAAGCAAAAAAGCAAATAAGTTTTATAAAGAAGAAAAACAGTAAAATATCCTTTGGCAGAAGAGATTAAAAATTAAAGGCCACGATTTGGCCTTTGATTCTGATGGAAGGTGATTATTCTCCCCTACTCTGGCTTTGCAGAAGAAGTAAAATACTTAACATAAATGGGGGTTATATCTCTAAGTTTTAAATAGTAGATTTGACTATATATTTGAGATTACAACAACGGAATTTTAAGTTGCAAACTTAATCCATACAAATAGTTTGGAAATATTATTTCTCAATACTGAAAATGTTTAAAAATGAATGTTTAAATGTGATAAATGATAAATATTTATATTTCATAGTTTTTAATACAATTCTATAAACTCCAAAAAAGACAAAAAATAGTGTGAAAATGATAAGTGTTTTTTTTGTGTAGAAGCTTTCTTTAGTGATAAATCCACATTACTTAAGTAATAACAAAAAAGAAATAAAGTATTAAAAAAATGGATAGCTTTGATCTATGAGACAACACCGATTTATCGAAGCAAGTGAAGAAGAAGTTAAATTGTTAAAAGCACAATTGAAACAACCTATGAGCAGACAGGAATCTGTTCGAATAGAAGGTTTACTACTGAGTATAAAAGGTTATACCATGGAACAAATTGTGGATATATTAGAAGTAAATCGTGATACTGTATCTCGGTGGTTTAACCGCTGGGATAAAGGTAAAATGGACAACTTAGCTAATCTCCCTAAAAGTGGTCGAAGACGAATCTATTTAGCAGAAGAAGAAAAAAAATGATCCAAAAAGCCTCTTTGGGCATCCAAAGGCTAAAAGTATTTCTTCAAGAAGTGATCAATAGTACAGGCAAAAGTTGCCATATAGAAACACTGAAGGGTATTTTCAAAAGACATAAACTGGTATGGAAACGCTATAGAAAGAGCTTGAAACCTGAAAGAGATGAATTACTTTTTGAATTTTTCAAATCGGAATTAAACTCTCTAGAGCAACAAGCAAAAGAAGGAACGATAGATTTGATGTTTATGGATGAATCGAGCTTTAACTTAAATCCAAATGTGCCTTATGGTTGGCAGCCAATAGGACAGCAGATTCTGCTTCCTGCTAAACGTAGTTCCTCTAACTGGACGGTTTTGGGTACACTTAATATCCACAAACAAAGGTTTTACGGATATATTATGCCAGAGGCATGTACAGCAAAAACAGTGGTTGAAGTATTATCTAATTTAAGTGAAAGAATCAATAATAAAACAGTAGTAATATTAGATAATGCCCGGCATGGAATGCACCAGTACATAAGGCAAAAATTGTAAAAGATAAGTTAACCGAATGGCGTGAAAAAGGGCTATACTTACAATTTATCCCTGCCTATAGTCCAGAACTAAATAAAATAGAAATCCTATGGCGGCAGATGAAATATTATTGGCTAGAACCGAAAGATTATCAATCCCAAAATACACTACATCAAAGGATTATAGAAATCCTTGAAAATTACGGATCTAAATACTCGATTTCTTTTTATTAGGTACTTATTTTAAGATAGTATTAGAAAAAATTTCTACTCCAATGCTAAGAAATAGCAAATACTTATTTTTTAAAATCTTAATTCACTAAAATGAAAACTGAAATTACTTTCAAAATTTTGTTTACTATTTGTATCTATATTTTATCAAAAACAGTTATACACGCTCAAGGGTATTATAGAGAAACAGAACAAGGTATTGATCAGCAACTGTATTATTATTACTCTTTTGATGTTTTGGCCTCTGGTGAAGAGAAATACACTCTAACTAATGAATATTTAAAAAAAGTTGAAAATGAACATATCCGTTCATTAAGAGAATTATTTAGCATTTCAACGTCTGTGTCTGCAAGTCTTTCAAAAGGAATTATGGGTGCATCAGCCTCAACTACTACTAATTTTGAAAGAGAAATTTTAGATCAATACCGAAACCTTGAAATGCAAGTTCAAAATAATTCTTCCACAGTACAAGGAGAAACAAATAAAAATGAAGTTTATGGTACTTTATTTAAGAAAATTAGATTAAAAGAAGGTCGTAGTGTTAATGATGTAATAGTTGAAACAAGTATTAGGAAGTTTAATTACGCAGATTTACAAATATATTCTCAAGAAGGTGCATTTGATGAATCCTTAAAAGTATTTTGTAATGCAAGAAATATTCCCATAAATAACTCAGAAATTTACACAAATTATATTTATCAACCTCAAGGAAAAGTTTGTCATCATACCAAATTCTTACAAATTAGTAATGACAATTGTGTGAAGATGGTAGAAATTGTATTATAAATGATGGAACAATGGCAGTGGTTTGCCATCACAATGCATACAATTGGATTGGTGGAAATAATTGTGATTGCAGAATTATAGATGGAAATTATGTTAAACTTGTCCCATATAGTACTAGGATCGGTTATCCGGCACAATAAGGTTATATAAGAATAGTAGAAAACTAATATTAGTTTTCTACTATTCTTATTATAAACCTATTTTAATATTACTGAATTTTATTTTGATACTCTGAAGGTGTATAACCATAGTAATTTTTAAAGCTTCTAGAAAAATTAGAAACATCTGAAAAGCCTAATTTATAAGCAATATCAGATTTTATGGCTGCCTTTTGAGATAGTAATTCTAAAGCACGTCTTAAGCGCATTGATCTTATTAATTTTCCTGATGATTGATTTATTAGAGTATTTAATTTCCTGTTTAAATGATTTAAGCTCATATTAAGATCATCTGCCAATTTATCCGCATTAAAAGAAGGATTTTCGATATTCTTTTCTATATTAAGTATAATATTATTCAAAAAGATTTTATCTAATGAAGTGACATTTGCCTCTAGTGGGTCTATTGTTGAAGCATTACTGTATTTCTCTCGTATTTTCTTCCTAATTTCTACGAGGTTATTTATTCTTAATATTAATTCTTTTGCACTAAATGGTTTAACAATATATTCATCAACTCCAATCTCTAAACCATAAAGTTTATCATTATGCTGATCTTTTGCTGAAAGGATAATTATAGGGATATGACTTGTAATTACATCATTTCGAAGTATTCTGCACATTTCATAGCCATTCAATACAGGCATCATAATATCTGTAATAATTATGTCGGGCAAGTTTTCTTTAGCTTTTATATAGCCTTCTTTACCATTAACAGCTATTAAAACTCTACAATTATTATCTTGCAAAGTTGATATTATAAAAGATCCTAAATCTTCATTATCTTCAACTATAAGAACATTTATTGGACTTTTAATTTCAACAATGTTAGGAATAGTAGGTAATCCTTTATTATTTTCTTGATTATATAGTCGCTCCTTATTAACTATATAAACATCTGTTATTCAGTTTATTAAGCACTATTTTTGCTTGATTTAGTTATCTAAAATTGCAAGAAAATTCAACCATTACCTTAAAACCTTGCAGAAAATGCTAGGAAAATCTCCAGACCAGAACCAGTATAATTTGTTCAGTCCACTGCTAAATGACTTCATTGACATGAAGCACGCGTTGGTCTTGCTTGCCGAAAAAATAGATTGGAAGCATTTTGAGGACAGCTTTTCCCATCTGTATTCCAGTACTGGGCAGCCGGCCATGCCTATTCGGCTGATGGTAGGCTGTTTGCTGCTCAAGCGTCTCTATAATCTCGGGGATGAGACCTTGTCACAGGCCTGGGTAATGAATCCCTATATGCAGTTTTTTTGTGGTGAAGCCCATTTCCAGCATCAATTCCCTTTTGACCCCAGCGACTTTGTTCATTTCCGCAAGCGTATCGGGGAAGAGGGCATTGAATTGATATTCACGCATTCTGTTGAGCTGCATGGCAAAAGGAGCCTTAGTAAAATGGTGGTTTCCGATACCACGGTCCAAGAGAACAATACCACCTTTCCCACTGAAGCAAAACTAGCCAAGAAAATCATTGACTCTTGCAATGCGGTTGCCAAGAAAGAAGGTATCAGACAACGCCAGACTTATAAGCGGGTAGGCAAACAGGCCCTTCGGGAGACCCACAATGGCTCCCACCCCAAACGTAGGAAGCAGGCAAGGAAAGCACAGAGGAAGCTGAAGACCATAGCCGGGCGTCTAGTCAGAGAATTGTATAGCCAACTCTGTGAGGAGCAATTGGCAGTTTATGGCAGTCATTTGAATCTTTTTGCACAGGTACTTGGCCAGCAACGGTCAGACAAAAACAAGATCTATAGCCTGCACAAATCCTTTACGGCCTGTATCGCCAAGGGAAAGGCGCATAGGCAGTACGAATTTGGAAATAAGATCGGCTTGATGATGAACCCAGATTCATTGGTGGTGCTGGCAATCGAAGCCTATCAGGGCAATCCGCACGACAGCAAGACCATTGAGCCATTATTGAAGCAGACAGCACAAAATTTAGAATACCTACCAGATGAAGTAGTCTATGATCGTGGTGCCAGAGGTGTTGGTCAAATAGAAATGGGGAACAAGCTAGTGAAGGTAAGTATCCCCAAGAAGCCACTCAAGCGGGATACTGCCTATCAGAAAAGGGAAAAGCGAAAGAAGTTTAGGCGAAGGGCAGCTATCGAGCCAGTCATTGGGCACCTGAAAACCGATTTTAGGATGGGACAGAATTACCTTCATGGCAGTGAATCGCCTAAAATCAATGCGTTAATGGCAGCGGCTGGATGCAACTTAAAGAAGTTGATGGAGAAACTCAAAGAAAATGTCTCCGAAACTTTCCCTTTTATACTTCGAAGAATCTTTGCAAAAACAGAATTTTTAGCTTCGTAAGGAGTGACTATATAAATCTAATAATGTTAGCCCTTCACTTCTTGCATTTTTAGAAACATTAGGTGTTTTAATTATTTGTTCTTCATGAAGGTGTTTTTTTCCCAGTGGTAACCAAACTGTAACATTAGTTCCTAAATTTACGACACTTGATATTTCTATTTTACCATGATGAAATTCGAGCAATTGTTTGACTAATGCAAGTCCAATACCTGTACCGCTTATATCTTGAGATATATTTCCATCATCTGGCACCTGATAAAATCTATCAAATATCTTTGATAAATTTTCTTCTGAAATACCCTTCCCTGAATCAGATAATTCTATTACGACCCAATTGCTTGATTCTTTTTTTATATGAAGTTCTATTTTTCCTTTATTAGGAGTGAATTTCCAGGCATTCGATAACAGGTTAATAAATACTTTTTCTAACTTCTCAGAATCAAAATACATTTTTAGGCTTTCTACTTCTGAATGAAAGTAATATTCTATCTGCTTTTGGGTATACAATGGGATAATAGAATTAAAAATATCTTTAAGATATGAAACTACATCCTGTTCACTCATTTTAGGTTTAATAAAATTTGATTCTGCTTTAGCAAAATCTAGTAATTGGTTTACTAAATAAAGTAGCTTTTTTGCATTAAATTCAGCTATTTGAACCCGATTAATTTGTTTACTATCAAAAAGACCTATCTTTAATAGCTCCAATTGCCCTAGTATTAGTGTAAGTGGAGTTCTTAACTCATGAGTAATACTAGTAAATAAGTTTGTTTTAACTTTATCAAGTTCTTTCAATCGTATTGACTCTTGATTTACTAATTCCAATCTTCTTTTTAATTCCCATTTGCCTTTTATAAAAAAATAAATGACTGTCATACTGCCCAAAAATATCAATAGGTAAAAAGAATAAGCTAGATTTGCTTTCCACCAAGGAGGATTTATTATTATTTCGATAGTATTATTTACTCCAGTCTCATCACCATTTGGGATACCATCGGAACAAGTGGGTGTAGCAATGGGTTCTTCATCATCATCACAAGAGAAAAAGGAGAGCAGCATGAGCAAACATGCAAATTTAAAGAATTTCATAGTTCGTTACTTTAGAGTGTAATAAGATTCATCAATCATCAATATTAGGTAGTTTTATGATCGTTGTACCAATTGCTTATCTTGGGATGAAGTAATGATCCAATGGTTGATCAAACGGTGAAATCATACAGATTACTGCTTGATAAAAGGAAATCTGTGGTATTGGAATTGATGATTTGAAGAGATATCGGATGTCAATTAATGCTTAATAGTGAAATTTCCTAGAATAGATAACCCTCTCTTCCATAACTGACAAAGAGGGTTTGGATTTATTATAATTAGTCACTACCGAAAACTAGTTTACAACTTTAAATAGCTTCAACTGAATATATAATTTCATCAATTTTGGGAAACTTATCAGTTAAACAAACCTCAAAATCTGAGAATTTGCTAAACATATAGTGAGTGATAGACAAAAAGTAATTATTAGAAAGTTTGAGTATTATGCCTACTTCATTGGATAAATCATTGTATAATGAATTTCTGAATTTTATCTGTTTTATTATATAAACAGAACACAAAGAGACATTAATCATTTTATTAGAACCTTCGGACTTATCTAAGGAAGCTCTACAGCAATTCATTTCTTTATCATGCAGAAAATAGGACTCTTTGTTAATCTCATCAGATGATGACTAACCATACAGTCACTGAGTTGACTTCATCAAGGCTTCTGAAACCAATTGTTTCTCCCGAAGAGAACTCAATAAATAATGGGCCATCATGTTCAAAAAAAAGTTTCTCTAAAAAACCATTCCAAGAACAATTGATAACATCATATATGGTTTTACCTAACAGATGCTCAAAAATAGAGAGAGCCTTGTAAGGTGTCTATTCTGAATTATAGACTGAAAATTTTAACATAAATGAAGGTTATATTTACGTTCTATTGTGGAAATCTGTAAAAATATAGCAGTAGATACATGTAATTAATATAAGATATTTAATATATACAAGGGCTTATAAAAACCCTTGCATATTATTCCTTTATACAAATGCTGAAAATAAGTGATTTAAAAACTTTAGCATACTGAAATTGTGTCGCATTTTTGATCACATGGTTCGGTATCTATTCTTACAATTTTTTTAATAACATTTCAGCTACAAGCTCAGAAGAAGCTGGGTTTTGACCCGTAATTAATAAGCCATCTTCCAGAGCATATGGAGTCCAGTCATCTCCTTTTGAAAATACACCCCCTTTTTCTTTAAGCATATCTTCTACTAGAAAAGGTACCACATTAGTTAACTGTACCGCCTCTTCCTCAGTATTTGAAAACCCTGTCACCTTTTTGCCATTTACAAGAGGTGTACCATCAGCATTTTTAGTATGCTTAAAAACAGCAGGCGCATGACAAACTGCACTTACAGGCTTCTTATTACTTAAAAACGATTCAATAAGAGCAATTGAATGCGCATCTTCAGCTAAATCCCATAGAGGACCGTGCCCACCGGGATAGAAGATAGCATCATAATCTGCTTGATTAACTGTTGCTAATTCAACCGTTTTAGATAGAATTTCTTGTGTTTCTTTATCGTTATTGAATCTTACTGTTGCCGGAGTTTGAAAATCCGGTTCATTACTTTTGGGGTCGATTGGTGGCTGGCCCCCTTTTGGTGAAGCTATGGTAATATTAACGTCTTTATCTCTTAAGAGATAGTAAGGAGCTGCAAACTCTTCAATCCAAAAACCTGTTTTTTCTCCTGTGTTTCCCAGGTCTTCATGACTTGTCAATACAAATAGTACTTTTTTCATTTTTATTATTTTTTTTGATGTTAATTTAATTTCACTTTGAACACTATTGTTGTTAACACTTTTCTCAGCTTGATTGCGTAAGATGTTTAACTAAGTAATGCTAGATTCTCTACAGAACTTTAGTTTAAAGGTGTAGTGACAATCACCTCTCTTTCTTCCAACAGAGGGACAATTTTACCTAAAACCAATTCCTGGAAATAGGACGAATTACGATGGTCCGAAATAGCGGATTCGTCCGTGTATCCTTCAAATAGTATCAGCGTGTTTTCATCTGAATTACTTTGATGAATTTTATAGAACAGATTGCCTTTTTCTTTGATGCTTTCCTTTTGCACCTCTTTTAAGGCTTGCAAAACTTCCTCTAGCTGACCTTCTCTGACTTTCCATGTAGCAAATACATGAATTGGACTATCGGTCATCACTTGACTTTTTTTTGGTCGTTTTTTTCTAAAATGTCTATCATTTTTTCTGCCACTCCTTTAGCCGAAGCAGGATTTTGCCCAGTCACAAGGTTGCCATCTGCTATACTGTTTGCTGACCAGTTTTCGGCAGCATGGAATTTCGCTCCCTGTTTGGTCAATGCGGCTTCCAATAAAAAAGGCACATCATCAACGGCGTAACTCTTCTCCTCTTCATTGGTAAACGAAGTGATGTTCTTACCCTTGAGTAAATAGGTGCCGTTGCTCAATTTCACATTCAATAAGGATACAGGACCATGACAAACAGCGCCAACAACCGAATTTCTTTCATACGTCTCTCTGATTGCTTCCTTAAGCACGGCATTCTCAGGCATATCCACCATCGGAGCTAGTCCTCCAGGCACAAATACAGCATCATAACTGCTCACATCCACATCGGATAGTTTAGTCGCCTTTTGCATTTCTTCCCATCCTTTCCCTGTTAAAAAGGCAAGGTTTTGAGGATCATTAGCCAAATTAAGCGCATCTAAATAGGTGTTTCCTCCTGTTAAACTGGCGAAATCTATTCGATAATTTGCTTGATCAAATTCGGCATAAGGATGAGCGACTTCAGGTAGAAAAACACCTGTTTTTCTATTATTTGGACCTATCTCATTGGTGTTGGACACAATGAATAGAACGCTCTTTTCTTTTACAGTTTCTTCTTTGGTCTGTCCGTAAGATGAGAAAATCGCAAAAGTCAATATCAGAATAATTACTTTTTTCATTTGACTAACTTTTAATGATTACTAAATTATTTATAGGACAAAACTACATGGAGGATTACTAGTAAAAATTGATCTATGGTAAGAAACAATCTTGATAGGAGGTCAAATATGTTTGCTTTTAAAAACGATCAGTTTTTCCCTTGTCATGTCATCTATTGTTTGTGATATTCCGCCCATA
Source organism: Chondrinema litorale (assembly GCF_026250525.1). GTDB lineage: Bacteria > Bacteroidota > Bacteroidia > Cytophagales > Flammeovirgaceae > Chondrinema > Chondrinema litorale. The sequence continues at coordinate 63,735 of NZ_CP111060.1, read as the reverse complement.
CCTATACCAGAAGTATCTCTTCCTCCAAAGGGCATCCAGTCCACTCTAAATGCTGTGTGGTCATTGACCATTACCGCAGTTGCATTTAGCTTTTTTGTAGTCTCCAGAGCAACATCAATATTTTTGGTAAAAACAGATGCTTGAAAGTGGAAATCTAAAGCGTTGCCCTTTTTTATGGCTTCATCCCTGTTTGTATAAGGATATATGCATACAACTGGTCCAAAAATTTCTTCTTTTGATACTTTTGCCTCTTCAGGTGGATTAAATAATATGGTGGGTTGAAAACAAGTAGGTGAAATTTTCTGTCCTCCGATGATGAGTTTAGCTCCTTTTTCGATGGCTTCCTTTACCCAATCTTCCATACGATTTACTTCATTCGGGGAAATAAGCGGCCCCACATCTGTGTTTTTATCCAATGGATTTCCAACAATTAGTCTGTCTGTTGCCTTTGATAATTGGTGTATAAATTTTTCACAAACTTCTTGATGTACATAAATTCTTTGTACGGAAACACAAACCTGACCGGCATGATAAAAAGCCCCTTTTGTCAAATCAGGAATCATTTCATCAAAATCAGCATCACTCTCAACAATTACAGGTGCTGCACCCCCATGTTCTAATGAACATCTTGTACCGGGTGCCAATTTGCTTTTTAAATACCACCCTACTTTTGCGGACCCTATAAAAGAGAAAAAGTTTACTTTGGGATTGATAACCAATGCTTCAGCTGTTTTATCATCACACAATACCACTTGCAACCATCCAGAGGGCAATCCTGCTTCCTCGAGAATATCTGCAAGCACAAGACTTGATAGCGGCGTCAATAAAGATGGCTTAAAAATTACTGGGCAACCAGCCGCAATTGCGGTAACTATTTGATGAATAGCCAAGTTCAATGGATGATTAAACGCACTAATGGAAACTACTACGCCAATAGGTTCCTTTTGTGTAAAAGATATTCTATGTAAAGAAGCCTCTGAAAGCTCCATGGGTACTTGCTCACCTTTCATTTGTGAGATGTGTTCAGCAGCTAATTTCACACCTTTAATAGCTCTTTGTACCTCTGCTTTTGAATCCTTATAAGGTTTTCCACCTTCATTTGTTACTATCAAAGTCAACTCTTCTATACGATCACTCATTAGCAAAGTGGTCCTTTCCAATATTTGAATTCTTTGATATGGGGGAATCCATTGAGCCTGATTTTCAAATAAGTTATGAGCAGTATTTAAAATATTGCTTACAGACTCTTTGTCTATTAGAGGTAATTCCCTAATAAGATTCTGGGTATACGGTGAGGTTATTTCAATGCTCTTGTTCATATAATTTCGTTTTAGAATTGCGAAACTATATGGAAAGCACTGTAGAAAAATTGATGTAGGGTAAGAAACTATTTCTGAGCAATTTCTTTTCGAATTCTACTCAGACTTTCTGTGGTGATTCCTAAGTAAGATGCTATATGATAATTTTTTACACTCTTTTCTATGTTTGGGTAAGTTCGAATAAAGGACGTGTATCTTTCTTTTGCAGATTGAGACAGGTTAGATATGATTCTCTTCTGAAAGGCTGCAAAACCCTTTTCCATTTTTTTTCTAAAGAAAGTTTCGAGTTGAGGTACTTGATCATATAATACTTCCATGTTTTTGCGAGAGATTTTATAGACAACCGCATCCTGAATGCACTCAATAGTCATTATCGCTTCAGTTGTTGTAAAAAACGCTGTATAATCACTTATCCACCAATCTTTAATGGCAAATTGTAATGTGTGCTCTTTGCCAGAGTTGTCTAAAAAATAGGTTCTAAGGCACCCTTCACAAACGTAGTATTGATTATAAACCACATCATAAGTACGGAAAAGTATATCGCCTTTTTTAAGTTTCTTTTTCTCTAACTTCTCTGCGACAAAATTGCTCTCTTCGGTTGAAAAAGAGATTTCTCTAAAGACTTCTAATAGCATAACATTTTCGGTTTTTATTAAAATTAGGAGCCTGATAGCCTGAATTTTCTATAAATATAGTAAAATACAACTATCAACAACTCCTCAACGAAACGTGTATGAAATGTAGGTATTTCCAAACTGGGTGCTTACCCTCCAAAACTAATTTCTATAAAAACCTGAAGCTTTCTGAAAGCACATACCATCTTATGTTCTCATACCTGTCGTTGTGAGCAGCTTATATTAACCTTATATGAATTGGGATAGTTAGATTTACTTTAGGAAATCTAAGATTGCATTGGCAATTTGCTCGGGTTTCTCCTCATGAACAAAATGTCCAACACCCTCTACTTGCATCATTTCATGCTCTAAAACATGCTGAGACAGGAAACTATCTAGAATTTCAAAATTAGACGATGACGCAATTCCTTTGGTTGAATTTTTGATTTTTGGATAGGTCTTCTGTTCCGAGATATCCTGACCGAAGGCCTGATACCAAGCATTGGATGCTCTTATGTTTTCTTTGTTATTATAGTGTTGAAGGTACACGGAACGGTCAAAATCACTAATTGCTTCTTTATTAACAAGTAGCTTATCTAAAAGATGATCCAACAATAATCCAAAACGTCCTTCTAGCAGTTGTGCAGGCAAATCTCTTACCTGATTGAAAGCTACCCACCAGGGATATACTGGAGTGCCAACTGGCAGCATAGGAAGCCGGTACATATTTTCATCGGGTGGAGGAGTATCCAAAAGGATTAGTCTGTTGATGCTTTCCGGATGATTAGCCGCAAAAGCATAAGCTACATTGGCGCCAATATCATGCCCGGCCATGTGTACCCTGTCATATCCTAAAGCTGCTACTAATCCTTTAATATCATTGGCCATATTCTTTTTAGAATATCCTTCCAAAGGCTTATCACTATCTCCCATTCCACGTAAATCTACCACAATGACTGTATGCTTTTCAGCCAGAGCAGGCATAATATGGTGGAAAGACCACCAAGTCTGAGGCCAACCGGGCAACAAAACCAATGGCTCTCCGCTTCCTCCAATAACATAGTGAAGATGTATGTCATTCACTTTTAGAATATGACTGGAGAAACCCGGCATTTTTCTAATGAGACTTTCTGTTGAGTATTGATTCATTTTGATATGGTTTTATTCTTTTAATCCAATGGCTCCTTTAAAGGAAATCCAGGCAAACTTTTTACTATCGTTTCTGGCAACATCTCCCGCCTCAACGGCATAAATGGAAGTCTCAATGATTGATCCGTACAAATCAAAAATCCAGGGGATCGTTAACACATGGTTAATACGCTTTTCTTCTTGAAGGCCTTTCATGATTTTTAACCATTTTGATTTAACGTTATCGGATTCAAATTCCTTTTTGGCATCTACATCTGAAAAGTTGCTGCGCTTATACATTCGTTTGATAAAGACGTAATTAGCTCCCTGCTCAATGGCTGCAAAAAGCATATTCCTTACTTTTATTATTGCGTCATTATCACTTTCGTAGGCCTCATTCATGGCTTTATTACAACTGTTGAGCATCTCGTTTTTGCAAGATTCTAATAAGTCCTGACGATTTTCAAAATATCGATGCAGCGTTCTACGAGACACACCTGCTTCCTCAGCAACTTTTTCCAGCGTTTCGGATTCGTTGTTCAGAAAACATGTGACTGCCGCAGCTATAATTTTGTTTTTTGCGTTTGACATGTCACAAATATACGCATAATGTCTCAATGATGTGACATTTATTGAAATAAATTTTCACCCCGATTGACTGAATTCAATACAATATTAAGAATAGCCTTATAGCAATTAACAAATAAGGTTACTTGGAAGGCTTTTCAGTCTTACTGAGAGGTTCTATTATATTGCCTACAACAGTTGTGTAACACCTTTATCTTATCTCAATAATCCTAACTAACCTGTGGACTCACAATACCTTCTACACCTTTTTGACTTGCAGCAATATATAAGTACCTAATAAAAAGAAATCGAGTATTTAGATCCGTAATTTTCAAGGATTTCTATAATCCTTTGATGTAGTGTATTTTGGGATTGATAATCTTTCGGTTCTAGCCAATAATATTTCATCTGCCGCCATAGGATTTCTATTTTATTTAGTTCTGGACTATAGGCAGGGATAAATTGTAAGTATAGCCCTTTTTCACGCCATTCGGTTAACTTATCTTTTACAATTTTTGCCTTATGTACTGGTGCATTCCATGCCGGGCATTATCTAATATTACTACTGTTTTATTATTGATTCTTTCACTTAAATTAGATAATACTTCAACCACTGTTTTTGCTGTACATGCCTCTGGCATAATATATCCGTAAAACCTTTGTTTGTGGATATTAAGTGTACCCAAAACCGTCCAGTTAGAGGAACTACGTTTAGCAGGAAGCAGAATCTGCTGTCCTATTGGCTGCCAACCATAAGGCACATTTGGATTTAAGTTAAAGCTCGATTCATCCATAAACATCAAATCTATCGTTCCTTCTTTTGCTTGTTGCTCTAGAGAGTTTAATTCCGATTTGAAAAATTCAAAAAGTAATTCATCTCTTTCAGGTTTCAAGCTCTTTCTATAGCGTTTCCATACCAGTTTATGTCTTTTGAAAATACCCTTCAGTGTTTCTATATGGCAACTTTTGCCTGTACTATTGATCACTTCTTGAAGAAATACTTTTAGCCTTTGGATGCCCAAAGAGGCTTTTTGGATCATTTTTTTTCTTCTTCTGCTAAATAGATTCGTCTTCGACCACTTTTAGGGAGATTAGCTAAGTTGTCCATTTTACCTTTATCCCAGCGGTTAAACCACCGAGATACAGTATCACGATTTACTTCTAATATATCCACAATTTGTTCCATGGTATAACCTTTTATACTCAGTAGTAAACCTTCTATTCGAACAGATTCCTGTCTGCTCATAGGTTGTTTCAATTGTGCTTTTAACAATTTAACTTCTTCTTCACTTGCTTTGATAAATCGGTGTTGTCTCATAGATCAAAGCTATCCATTTTTTTAATACTTTATTTCTTTTTTGTTATTACTTAAAGTAGATGATGTATTTACTCCATCTAAATCAGATTTCATTTTTAATGCTTTAAAATAGTATTTAAGAGCACCTTAGATTTGAGTGATTGTATTATTTAAAGAGAAGCGATTAACTTTAATAGTAGATTTCTTTTGGTCAAGAGGGGAACAAGTGAACCAACTTAAGACCTTGGAAAAGATTCATCCCACTGCTAGGTACTTGTTTCCCCCCTTCTGAACCTAGACCTGTATAAGAGTTTGTTACCCTTTAAGGTGGTTAGGTAATGGTTCAGTTTTTTGACCTCAATTTTTTTGCTCAAACAAATTAAAATAAAAATGAAACAGTTTAAAAATTTTATCGGCATAGATATCAGTAAGGATACACTGGATATATGCCTGCTTAGAGGCAATGGTGAAACAGTGTTTTTCAAATGGGAAAATAATATAGCTGTTATCAGTGAACAGTTAGGATACCTATACCAAACTTATGAACTGGACAAACAGGACACATTGGTATGTGCTGAATCCACAGGGCACTTCGGCAATAAACTCATCAATGTATGTGGTACTGAAAAGTTGAACCTATGGGTAGAACAAGCTTATAATATTCTTCGCTCACAAGGACTGGCAAGGAACAAGAATGATAAACTCGATGCCCAACGAATTGCTGAATATGGTAAGAGGTTCAACGACAGGGCAAGGCTTTACATCCCTGATAACCATAATGTTAAGCTATTGGAAAGACTCAATTCTGAAAGGGACCTGATCGTAAAGGACATTGCCAAGTACCGTGGGCAACTCAAACAGGAAGCAGGTTTTTTTGATGAAAGTTACTTCAAGGAGAAAAAGAAAAGGCTTCAAAAACTCATCAAGTACAATCAAAAAATACTCTTGGAAGTAGAAAAAAGGATAGATCAGGTAATAGAAAGCGATGAGCAGATAAAGAACAATGTGGAGAAGATGACCAGTATCGAGGGTATCGGCCCAAGGACTGCTGTGGCGACCATTATCGCAACGGGTAACTTTACCAAGTTCGATAATCCTAGAAAGTTTGCTTGCCATGCAGGTTGTGCCCCTTTTAGACAGCAATCGGGGTCAAGCCTGAACTCAAGGAATAAGGTCTCCCAAAGGGCCAATAAGTACCTGAAAAAAACCTTCCATATGGCAGCTTTATCAGTGGTGAGTTCCAAAGGGGAACTCGGGCGCTACTTTGAAAGAAAAGTAGCTGAAGGAAAAAACAAGATGACCGTTATAAATGCCATTAGGTCAAAGCTTATACATAGGATTTTTGCCGTAGTCAAACAAAATAGGAAATATGAAAAAAATTATATCAACACACTTGCTTAATCCATAAGAGTAGTGAGGTAATCAGCTTTTGCTAAATAAACATATCCGAAATTATGTGTGGTATAAGCCTCACTTTTACGATTATTTGTATTTTTAAATATTGTAATGGCTTTCTTATATAAGTCCAATGCACTCTCATGCATGCCAGAATGGGCATAAACTGAACCTAAATCATCATAGGCTGCCCCTAATTGATCTCTATGGCCTATTTCTTTAGCATATGCTATTGCTTGGTTTCCATATAAAACTGCACTATCAAAATTTAGAGTACCATTATAATAACACAAATCTCTTAATACTCTTACTTTTTCTTCTCCGGTTACATTTGGCAAACTTTTCTTTAAACTGTCAATTTTTAATTGAATTTGAGCTGGACTAGATATGGATATTAGCAGTAAAATAGAAAAAATAAGAAGAGTTACTTTTTTTTGCATTTCAGTAAATTAGCGTATCTCTTTTTAATTAATAATTTATCTGATTGAGTAGAATAATATCTTTTTTTCACGAAAAAAATGGAATATATTGTTTTTGGCAATACTTTAGATTTTCTTAGACTGTCCAATTAAGTCCAGATTCCTCTTGTTTTTCTTTGCCGTTGTATTGGAACTTGTGATCAGGAATGCCTTGTTTTTCGATGCCGGCCATGTTCATACTGAATTGGTAACAATTAAAGGCCACGATTTGGCCTTTGACTCTGTAGAAAGGTGATTACTCTCTCCTATTCTGGCTTGGCAGAAGAAGAGAAATACTTAAAGGGGACTATGTAGATTTTGTTACGTACCAAAATCCATTGATAAAATCATTTATGAGAATACATTCCTGTTTTTTTCTACTTTCCTCCGAACTACGTTCTTCTTTTGGGGTTTGATTTTAAAAGCTAGCCAGAGTGTGATTATTCCAGCAATCATCCAAGTAATATCTACAAAAAATGAATCTGGATGGCCTATCCCCAGCGATTTCCAAAACCACATGCCTGAGTGAAAACCATTAAACACTGGAATGAGAATCCCCATTAAACCAGCGAGTAAAAGTGCATTTCGATTAATTTTATAATTGCTTTTGATGATAAACGAATAGGCGGTGTATACAACCCAAAAAGTAAGAAACAACCAACTAATCCATGTAAATCGATGTTCCATACCATTAGGAAGTGTCTTTGTCAAAAGAAACATGAATGCTATGGCTGGGTAAAGCCCCATGCATGAACCCAGATAAATGGCTCCAACATTTTGATTAAACCTAGCTTTGTGCAGATAGCTTTTTTTATCACGAGCTGTAAGCCAGATCATCACACCAGAAATAATAACTACACAGGTTAGCAAAGACAAAAGGAAATACAACACTTTTATTAAAATACCTCCGTAATTACCAAAATGAATGATATGAATGAAGTCCCAAGAGGCCACAGCATACGGAGGAATATCAGCAACAGCTTTATATTCCAACAGTTCTCCATCTGAAAGTTGATAAACAAACTTGGCATAGTTAAAAACACCCTCAATTTTCTTAGAATCAACAAAAATTTCTACGTACGCATTTCGGTCGTGGTAGTTATGAATCTCAGTATAAACACTCGTAACCTCTCCTTCTGAAAATTCAGCTAATGCTTTATCTACCTGATCATTGATTGAAATCTCTTTCGGATTGTAAGCCGTTTGAAAACTTCCAACCTCAAAAGACGGGTAAATATCATTAGACATAGCCTCTGTATCTCCATTGTACACAAACTTTTCCATTGGAGCACCTAGCAAAATGAGCAAGCAAAAAATTGCCCCGGTAATGGCATACATTATTTGAAAAGGAAGGCCAATTACTCCCAAAGCAGTATGTGCATCAGTCCAGAGGTTTTTGAGGGATGACTTTAAGCGAAAAGTAAAGAAATTAGGTGCGATTTTTTTCCAATGAACAATCACTCCCGTAATAGTAGCAAATAGAAAGAAAACCGATACTAAACCAGCTAGAATACGACCAGCAGTTGGGATTTGATCGAAAAAATGAAGTTCGTAAAGGAAAGTACCCAGTGTCTTTTGAGGTTTGACATTTTTTGAAGCTGCCTGTCGATAAGTATTTTGATCAAGTTGAAAATTAAAACTACCACTAGCCACCGAATCGGGAAGTAAACCAAGATTGCTTTTCTTTAATGTAGTATCAGTTAAAGCCTGAGAGCGAACAATAATTTGATCGTGGTAATAATAGATATTTAAAGACCGTCCGTGCATATCATATCCTGCTGCTGTTACTTGGGCAATGGCTTTATCATAATCCAAAACCTTTAAACCATGCCTTTTCTCATTAGCCTCCCAATGGTCTATATTTTCCATAAACAACGAAAAAGCTCCAGCAAAAAAAATCACATATAGTCCAATACTAATGATAATGCCACTTACGGTATGGGTATTAAAGAAAACATTGTAATTTCGATTACTCATGACTTTTTGAATTTTGTCTATTGACCTAAAGAAATGGCAATTGTACATACTAAAGTAATTGCTCCGAGGAGTGTCCAAGCCTGCCAAACTTTAGGAACCCAGTAAGTTACAATCATAAACGCAACCCAAATAACAAAACCCGAGTAAACGGCAGTAGGTATGATCACTGACCTGTCTGTCCAGATAGCCAATGCCATATGGAAACTTATAGAGGCTAACAAACCACCTAAAATGGCCGCTGACAGTTTACCAAATTTAATCCATAATGAACTTGAAATATACTTTTTATTTGCAGGCATAATCCTTAAACCAATAATGTATTCATTTCAATAATCGCAACAAGCAAAAATGCTAAAGCCAAATGTGGCCATTTGATCACTTGGAATGGTAGAAAAAGAATAATCAAACTTGCTAAAACCATCCATAATGATAAACTGGTAAAGATACCAACACCCAAACCGACTTTGTAGGTTAATATAATAGTGCTGACCAAGAAAGTGAGTCCTGCTATGACCACAGCTAAGACTTGCTTGTTTTTTAAAAAAAGCATTATGCCTTTTTTCTCAATTTCTACCCGGTCTGAAACTGCATAAAGACAATAGATTGATATAAAAGAAAGACATAATGCTATGGTGATCATATTCTTAATTTTTAAATGTTCTAAGCTAAAAAAGAGAGATTAAAAATTAGTGAACAGTGCATTTATATATACATTACTTCCGTCTAATGTAGCGCCTTTTGTAAATCCGTCGGCTCCACCACCAATCGTAATTTCATAGATATTAGCCTCTCCTCCGGTAATGCTCACAGGGATGTAGAATTTTCCATCCTCTACACAATTTAAAGAGAAGATATCCCTAAATGATGCTTTTGGTAAATTTAACTCTGTTACGGTATTGGCTTCAAGATCGATTTCTACTAATGTTCCTGTGTTTTGCAATAAATCACCCCATTCCGGAGTATCAGCTACACGTAATACATTGGCATAAGCTATACCGTCACCAGCATACCAAGCATTCCAAATGGCAATAGGCTCATCATATTCTGCTGAAACATCAAGAAGGTAAGAGTCATCATATTCTCCATCTACTATTCGTACAAATACTGAAGGCTTATCAGCTACTTCATCATTTTCATACCAGAGTGAACTAGTCATATTGTACTGGTAAATATCTCCATTTTCGGTAACGAAAGACCCATTGGTACGGTAGCCTGAAGTTTGACCTGCAGAAACAGTTGATACCAATATTTCTGGGTTTGCCATAGAAGGATAATCATATTTCACAGTAACCAAAGAGTCGGTGAACTGTGTCCAAGTGGCCTCATCACCATATAAGGATCCAAAATAGATTTCGTCGCCTTGCACAACTGCATTTGCCCATAAGTTGCTCTTATTACCAATGGTAGGAGTAGAAATAAATCCGCTGCTAGTGGCACCAAACGTCTCTAGGTCTATAATAGCATATGGTATTTCGCCTTCACTTGGGTTAGATAGTAAGAGAATCTCGCTGTCATCTACTACTTGTATGTATCTAAAGAAACCACCTGGAGTTAATGCAGAGTTAGAAATTGCCTCTACCTCAACTGGGCCGCTCTCTGTTAATTCGTACTTTTCTGTTAAGCCTTCTGTGTTGTTAAGAATATAAAGATATCCATCTACACTAACAGATAAGTTCGCCCATCCTTCAGACCCATTTCCCACAATAGATATTGAACCAGACATTAAATCATCAGTTGTAATGTAATATCCTTCTTCATCAACACCTGCGCTAACTGTATATTTAGTATTTACAGGAGCAAGTGCATCATTATCGTCATCGCTATTGGCTACATATCCTTCTGGTTGATCACAAGCCTCCATTGATGAGTTCGGATCACCCAAACCATCACCATCTACATCCGCATACCATGTAGACTCAATACAAGGTTCATCATCTTCGTCACATGCGACAAAGGTTGTTGTTATTGTTAAGAATAAGCAATTAAAAATTAGTTTAGCTAGTTTGTTTTTTTTCATAGTTATTAAAAATTAATTCTGTTTTATATGATAATTGATTTTAAAAAAAATGGCTCTCCCTGGTTTTTGAAGAAGAAAATTGTCATAAACCTGTTCATTAAATATATTGGAAACATCCACAGACAAAATCAGCTTTTCAGAAGGAAAGGTGTATCCAACACCCGCATCGAATACCAGCTGAGAAGGGACAATACTTTTGTTTTCTGCACTTCCCAAACTTGGCCATCGAAGATAAAATTGATGCACATAACCAGATTGGAAATAGGTAAAAAACCTAGAATTTTCTTGAATCAGGTTCATTGCGTTATATTCCAAACCTGCATTTGCCATTAAGTAAGGCGTATTTCTCAGTCTGTCACCATAGACTATATTTTCTCTTCCATTTTCGTCTGTTTTCTGGTTGTTTCTAAAGTCCAGATAAGTCCCGTTTAGACTAAATTTTAATTTTTGATCAAAATCATAGACTACATCAATCTCAGCTCCTGATCCATTCACTTTTCTAATATTTTCATACTGTCCAATTTCTTGGCCTCCTTCCACTAAAAGTTGTAGCTTGTCTGAGACTTCTCTGTAAAAAGTATTCAAAGCTATTTTTACTCTATGACGAGCTCCAATTTCAAACCTTCCTAGTACGGTTCCAATGTTCGCATTAAAGCTTTGTTCAGGTCTTATTGAAGGGTTGTTTTCTATAGTAACTCCATCGCCCAGCGCCTCTGTTGCACTTGGTAATCTTGTGGCTTGCTCTAAAGAAAACTTAATTAAAACATTAGGAACTATTTGATAGGACGTCGCAAAACCTCCTCCCCAGTTAGATACATTATTCTTATGTTCTACAGTTTCATATTCTGTAGTGTAAACCAGATCATTAATAGAGGAATTGAAACCATATTTTTTTAAGAAAACATTGGCATGAAGCTTATCATTAAGTTTTATAGTTTCGAGTGATAAACCGGCAAAGTGAGAACCTATTTTTTGAGGCTCTAAATATGGGATTCTATACGATGGTGAAAATGGGTCTTCTCCTGTACGATTCGTGCCTGAATACAAATAATTAAATCCTAGTTTTAGATCTAAGGGCAATTGATAAGTAGCATTAAATCTATAAATTTCAGACTTGTCTGTGAGAGTAAATAAAGACTTACTACCTCCTCGACCTATTTCTCCTCCAGAGGGATTCGTTCCAATTTGTTGTCCCCGCCAATCATATCGGTTAGTTGTTGTATCTACTAAAGTCCCCTCTGTATATGAATATCCGGCAAAAGCATTAACATCTAATCCTTTGATTATTAAATCCTTTTTTTGATAGGTAATACTTGGCATAAGTACCCGTTCATTGTTGCGCATTTCACCATACACATGTCCCATGGTTTGACCAGTTTGCACACCCTGTTTTTGGTCTGAAGCTAAAACGCTAACAAAAAATTGGTCTGCCCATTTTTTTTGAGTGAACCCAATATCAAATTTGACTGTGGTTGTTTGAAAATCGTCATTAAATCTTTCTGCTGGATTATCTTTGGTAAAATAAATTGCCTTACCTGTATTCTCTTCTCCATAAAAAACACCTTCTCCCCATACTTTGTAATTGTTGTCTGAATAGGTATAAAAAGTGGAAAGTCTAGTAGTGAGACCAGAGTTAGTTCTCCATTGTCCATTTATGGCTGCTTGGTGAGTATTGAAAGAGCCAAAGGAATATGAAAAAGAAGCGAAATTTGATGTATTTTTATCGGTTACTAAATTAATAGCACCGCCCAGAGCGTCAGATCCTAATTCAACAGGCACCACCCCTTTGTAAATATCGACACGTTCTATAAGAGATATGGGTATGTTATTGATAGAGTAAGAAGAACCAAAATAATCCATCGGGATACCATCAATAAAAAAACGGATGGCATTACCTGACATTCCATCTAGTGAATAGTTAAAATCTGATCCCATTCCTCCTGATCTTCTTACTCGTACGCCTGCTGTTCTGCCTATAACATTGTTGAGTTCAAGACTCTGAGATTTAATTTTTTGTGTTTCTATAGCCTCTACACTAAATCCTTGCTTTTCTATAATTGTGGCTTCAGTTTCTGCTGTAACTTGTACCACATTGAGTTCTGTGGCATGTTCCTCTAGTTGGATAGCTAAATTTTTGGAACTAAAAGACTGATCTACTTGCTGTTCTTTACTTTCAAAACCAATAGCTGAAAAAACTAAGATTGCATTGTTCTCCCCTATTTCCAGTTTAAACCTGCCTTCAAAGTCAGTGGAAACTCCTACCGATTTCCCTTTTATTACAACATTTACACCCGGAATCGCTTCACCTTGCAAATTTGTTACGATGCCAGAAACACTATAACTCTGTGCTTGTACCTGTAATGTACCTATTAAACATACTATAGTTAGTACTATACTTTTCATTGGATTTTTTAAACAATATGCTGAAGTTCTAATGAGATTATAGTATATTGCATTCCATTTATTTAGACTAATTACAAATAACAAAGCTCATAATTAAGATGGAATTAAGCAAAAAAAATAGGTCAACGACAGATAAATCCGACCAACGACATATGCATTTTAAAATGATAAAAGATTAATGGAGTCGTGATGTCTTTAGCCAATTTTTTTGAGCATAACTATCGAGAGCTTATTTATCAATTAATCATTATTATGGTAGTGTTCATTTTCTTCTCACACAATCAAGAAGGAACTGAACAAGTATCTTTTCATTCACTTTTTGCTCCTTACAAATTTGCATTCTATACAAATTACCTTGTCGGGTCTTTAGTGATTAATTATTTGTTGTTGCCGTTTCTCTATTACAAAAAGAAACCATTGCTTTTCACCTTGCTAGTAATAATTGTACTGGTATTAATTGTTTTAGTAGATGAGTTTGTCTTGGAACAAATATATTTTTCAGACACTAGAGGTACTTATTTTCCAGGCGTTTCATTTACAATAATAGAGACTTTGCCCATTATTTTAATTTTTGTATTATTTAAGTTAGCCTGGGATTTTAACCGCAAACAACGGGAATTAAATGAGTTAAAAAGCTTAGTACAGGAGAGCGAAATTAAATTTTTAAAATCGCAGATCAATCCCCATTTTCTGTTTAACAACCTCAATAATTTATATGCAAAGGCATTAAAAAACTCTCCTAAAACGCCAAATATAATCCTAGAACTGTCTTCTGTTTTAAGGTTTATGCTTTATGATAGTAAAGAAAATTATATTACATTATCGCGTGAATTTGAGCATCTAAAAAATTATACCTCACTATATATTTTACAAATTGAAAACAGAGGAGATGTTTGTTTTGATACAGATTTGGAATCAGATCAGTTTGTTATTTCTCCACTCCTATTGGTTGTTTTTGTAGAAAACGCCTTTAAACATAGCACTGGAAGCCAGTCTGGTAATATTAGGATTTCTATTAACACAAAAGTAACAAAAGATGGTTTGCTCACTTTTATTTGTGAAAATAACTACTCGACCAGATATAAGGCCAATCAAACAGCCAGTGGAATTGGACTTGAAAACATAAAAAAACGCCTGAAACTGTTGTACCCAAATAAGCATGACCTGAGCATTGTAAATGAAGAAGACATTTTTAGGGTTGTATTAGAATTACAATTAAAACCGCTAGAAAAATGATGACTTGTATAATCGTAGAAGATCAAGGGCCTGCCCAAGAAATATTAGAAGAATATATTAAGCAAGTAAAAACGTTACAACTAGTGGCAACTTTTACAGACGTTTTAGAAGCTAGAGATTTTTTGAAATCCAACCCTATTGACTTGCTGTTTTTAGATATCAACTTGCCAATAATGTCGGGTATGGATTTTCTAAGAAAAGAAGAGCAAACTCCTAAAACTATTCTCACTACAGCTTATTCTGAATTTGCACTAGAATGCTTTGAATACAATGTGATTGATTATTTGTTAAAGCCATTTTCATTTGATCGCTTTGTAAAAGCAGTGAAAAAAGCATCAGTGACAGAGACAAAACATAACCCATCAAGCAAAGATGCAATTGATAAACATTCCATTATGTATGTAAAATCAGGAACCGAACTCCTCAAGTTAGATGCAAATGATATTTTGTTCATTAAATCTGATGGAGACTATACTAAGGTAATTACCCATACTGAAAAACATCTAGCCTCTCATTCTTTAAAAGAGTGGACAGAAAAACTTGATGAGAATTTTATTCAAGTACATCGGTCATACATTGTTCATATGAGATATATTCTAAAAGTATCTAATAATAAAATTCGTGTAGGAAAAGAATTAGTCCCGATAGGTCGGGTATATAAAAATACATTTAAGAAACAATTAAATAGTTGATGCTAAAGGAATTATCATCATTTTTATAGTTTTAAAACTTTAACTTAATAGCCCATTATATGCTTATTCAAGTTTTTAATGCAAAATTTGTTAGATATATAAATTAACCTCATCCTTGTGAATATTTTTTTACTGCAAGGCATTTAATACCTTAACAGTTGTCATACAATTTCCAGCGATTCAATTAACTCGTCTTTAAATTCATAATGATAAGTTAATGTAAGCGGACTTCCCGGAAAGGTACCTGAAATCTCAGCTTTTAAGGTCTGTTGGGCTTCTGAATATTCAAGCGGTTTCATTGTTATTTGATATTCCTTGTTGGCTTTTTCTATCCAATTTTTTATTTCTGCTTTACCGTTGTGTGTTTTCCCTTCGTCAAAAACCACGGCTGTTTTGGTAAAACAATTAGCGTAAGCTGTACTGTCAAAATTGTCCTGTGCTTTTACTAAGTCTGCTATTACTTTTGGTAAATTCATTGTTTAACTTTTTTGATGATGATTAAATTGTTGGAATCGTTCCGCCATCGATTACAAATGTCGTACCTGTCAAATAATTGGCTTTTGGTGAAACTAAAAAACCAATCAATTCGGCAACTTCTTTAGGTTGTGCTGGCCTACCAATAGGTATTCCGCCTAATGCGTCCATTACACTTTGAGTGGCTTGTTCTTTGGTAGTATTTGAGCTTTCTGCAATACGTTCCATCATTTTTTCTGCAGATGTAGTCATAATCCAACCTGGTGAAACCGTCAAAACTCTTACACCTTTTGGCGAAACTTCATTCGACAAACCTTTGCTATAATTGATTAATCCTGCTTTTGCAGCTGCATAAGGTAAAGTAGAATCGTAAAGCGGCAACTTACCTTGAATGGAAGCAATGTGAATAATCACGCCACTTTTCTGCTCAAGCATTTTAGGTAAAAATCCCCTGTCTAAACGAACCGGTGCAAGCAAAT
Organism: Chondrinema litorale; assembly: GCF_026250525.1. GTDB lineage: Bacteria > Bacteroidota > Bacteroidia > Cytophagales > Flammeovirgaceae > Chondrinema > Chondrinema litorale. The sequence continues at coordinate 47,679 of NZ_CP111060.1, read as the reverse complement.
TTGTTTGAATGGAATGTTCCCACGCTTCATCTGTCAAAACTGAAAAACCACCACCTTTTGTTTCAGAACCACCCAAGTTGTTTATCAAAATGTCTAATCTCCCATATTTTGCTAATACTTCTTCAACTACTTTTTCTGTTCCGGTTGAAGTACTTAAGTCTGCTGAAATGAAATGCAATTCATCGTTAGCGGTTTCAGGTGTATTTCTTGCCGTAATAATTACTGTTGCACCTGCATTTAAAAGTCGCTCGGCAATCGCTTTTCCTGTCCCTTTTGTCCCTCCTGTTACCAATGCAATTTTGCCCGATAACTCTTTGTTGAAATTAAATACTTGTTCCATTGGCTGATATGTTTAGGACAAATTTCCGTCTTATATACCATTCTCACAAGTACGGAAATACGATTCATATAGGGATAAATTTTTCCCCTATTGCACATTTTGGAACATAGGTTTATTTTTGTTTTATGTACGAAAGAAAAATTTTACCCAACCTAAATTGTGGCTTGGATTTGATTGGTGAAGTGTTATACGGCAAATGGAAAATCCGTTTGTTGTGGTTCATCAATGAAGGATATTTACGACCAAGCGAACTGCAACGCAAAATACCCGATGCAACTAGACGTGTGCTGAATATTCAATTGAAAGAACTTGAAGAACACGAATTGATTACCAAAAAAATCTATCCTGTTGTACCGCCTAAGGTGGAATATCGTTTAACAGAGTTTGGTAAGACTTTGATTCCCATAATTTCTACACTGGGAAATTGGGGTGATGAAAATGAAGATCGTTTACGGTCGGTCATTTTAAAACGTTTGAAAGCCAATAATTAGATTTTGAATTATGATGGTGGAAGTGGTTGTAACTAGTATGCATGACACCGATTATGAAATGTCCATTAATCGCAGTATTTCCTTTTCGAGGAAGAAATGTTAGTTTTCTGAGAATATTCTACCTCAGCTTTAAGACTTGTTCTGATGTGAAAATCAATATTATTCTTCAGTTTTAGTGTAGGTTACAAAATCAATCCCTATCCCGTTTGGATCAACAATAGCAAAATGTCTGTCTCCCCAAGGTTCATCTCTAAGTTCTATTTCCATTGCTATATTTTTATTTTTAAGTTGAGAGTAAACTTTGTCTACATCATCAACTTCAATGGTCAAATAAACCCCTTTTCCATTATGAGGTGACTGAAAAATAGGTTCTTGACTAGGGTGATTCGGCTTTAAAAAACTTATTTCTGATGAACCATCTGGTGTATGCATCAAAAGGTAAAAGTCATTTTGAAAACTTATGCCAAAGCCTAACTTTTTCGTGTAGAATTCTTTTGTCTCATTCAATTTTTCTGTTACAATTCCTGCGTTTAATTTCATTTTACTTTGAGTTTGTGCATTTGCCCAGCTTATAGATAAGAAAAATGTAGTAAATAATAATGCTTTCATTTTTTATAGTTTGTTGAACAAATTTAGAGATCACTAATGGGTGGAAATTGTAAAAATCGGACAAAAACTATTCAAATGCCTGTGAAGGTGTTACTCCATAAAATGTCTTGAAATTTTTAACAAAATGTGCTTGATCAAAAAAGCCAACATCAAAGTATAGTTTATTATTTCTAATACTTTGCTTTGAAGGTTTAGCATTTAAAATATGTTGAAAGCGTACAACATTGCAAAAAGTTTTTGCAGTTGTTCCAACATAGAAGTTAAAAACTCTACGAAGTTGTCGCGGACTAAGGCCAGTATTTAAGTCTTTCTCTATATTCAAAAAACCATTTTTATGGAAAATGATATTTAAAGAATTGAAAAAACGTAAATCGTATTTAAAACTTTGTCTTTCAATAAAGAATATCAATTTCTCATTTAATGATTTTATAATCATTTCAAATGAATCTGTAGGCTTAATTTTAGTGCTAATCCAATTTGAAAAATCTGGTAATATTAATTTTAATTTTTGAGATTGGTTGCTCAGACTTTTAGCATTAACTCCAAATATCAGTGGGAAAGCAGCAGGTAAAAAACGAATTCCGATGTAGTTAAACTTTTTGCCAATAGGGAACTCTGTATATTTTCTACAAAATCCCATTATATAATTTTCAGATGCTTGATTGTGGTTAAAAAATATATCAATGCACCCGTCAGAAACTACTCTGTATATAAATGGTTGACTGAGTGTTTTTTGCGTTTTAAGTTGCCAAAAACAATACACAAAGCTTTCTATTTCTTTATTCGGTTTGGCTTCTTGATAAGTTATCCACTCGTCTTCTGTTTGAACAGATGGCTGAATAGGTCTGTAATAAAGTTTTATTTCTTCAATTGCTTTCACCTTATCAATATTATTAGACATATACACATTAATTTTTTCACCAAAAACTGTATGCGCTCAAAATATAACTATTTCATTCATCAATAATGGTGTGATATCCGTATGTTTATAAAGTTGAATATAGAAACTCTTATGACATACACGCATTACATATTTGACAATGGCTTGGCTGCAAGGCTTACAATTGATAATGATTATATGATGGATATGGAACGTTATGATCCTAAAATTGGGAAGATGATTTCAGAGTTTAAATTAATCAAAAAGATTGAAAGTGATGAATGTGATTTTAAAAGAGTCTCTGTCAATGAGTTTTGGGAATATATTTTGAATAACAGGTTAGATCATGAAATAAATCAAATCTTTAACCCTAATAATAAAGAGGAATGACGGAAGAAGATTACATTCCATCTTTACCTTGGCACATCTGGTTTGATGAGCGTGATAATAAAAAAGGAGATCGTTTTGGTACACTCATTCATACAGAGTACCCTGAGTTTAAATGTTCCTTTTACATTGGGAAAGCTAAGGTCAAAACCAAAGGTTTAAGCATACATCACCTTGAAACAGGAGTTCAGCTTTATAATGTAAAAATGGCTGATCATAAACTCGATGGTAAAAACATCTATAAAATGACTAATACTTTAAAGGAAGGTGCTAGAGCTCTATATAATACGCTATATCTTCCATTTTTTAGAAATCAGAATTAAGAGAAAAATTGAAATATTTAATAACAATCCATTCTTATTTGATTTTTATTTTGGTAATAGCTCAGTGGCTTTTTATTTATTGTCTTACAAATTTTATCTAAGTTTTCCGACACACCTTTTTGCATAGCAATAGAACCACAAAGCATAATCACACCTCTTTCTTTCAATGTTTGAGCAATAATATACCTGTCTTTTAATATTAAATCTTGTACATAGATTTTTGTATCTCCAACTCTAGAGTATGCGGGTACAAACCTGTTTAAATGTTTTTTATTCAGTGATGATTCAATATAATTGCTATACAACTTATAAGAAGCTTGATTTCTTGCACCCCAATATAAATGAGTTTCTATTTTTTTATCATTATGTTCTAGCATTCCTAAAAATGGAGCTATGCCTGTACCTGTGCTTATTAACACTACACTTTTAGCTTTTTTAGGGAAGTAAAAATGCTTATTTTTTATAATATTTCCTTCCAGAATATCTCCATCTTTTAAGCTATTTAAAAGATTTGAACATAATCCTTTATCATGTCTTTTTACACTCAATAAAATTTGGTTAGTTGCTGTAACTGACATAGAGTACAAGCGCTCTGCGGCATCAGCTGATGGATAAACTGCTAATAAATCTCCTGAATTATATCTTATCTTTTTGCTTGAAGCCAATTTAATTAAAAAGGTGTCATCTGAACTGTGGTGCGCTTCTGTTTTTAATAATACTTTAAATTCTTCTTTTTTCTTATTAGCTGCTATTAATGGATTTTTTGTAGGAATATCTAATTTTAAAGATTGCCTTGTTCCCCACATTTTTAACCATTGAATATATGCTTCCCAAGAACGATTATTTATCGTAAAAGTCTCAAACAGTCTGGTACTTTTTGAATCTTTTAAAAGTAGCTCATCGACTATGTAAGCAAACTTGCAATAATCTGGATAAGCTCTTGAGCCAAACCCCACAATAGAATAACCATAAGCTTGTTTTGGATTTTCTTTGTTAAATAAATCAATAAACTTGTTAGCATTAGCAGGAGCTTCTCCCAATCCATAAGTAGAAGTCATTACAACAAGCTGTTTCATTTGTTTAAACCTAGAATACCTATTCAGTTCTGTGAGGTAAACTTTTTTTCCTGCTTTTAATAACTGTTGTTGCAATTCTACTGCAAAGGGAATGGTATAACCGGTTTCTGATCCCACTAAAATAATGTAATCGCAATCATCCTTGTTTAAAGTATTTTTAATACTACTCTGTTTTCTTTTAAGTGTTAGGTTAAAACCAGAGTAAATAAAAAACAAAATACTACATGTAGATACTCCTAAAACTAAAGCCCACCAAACATTGCCTCTTCCGGTGTGTAGGACTAAACTCAAATCTGATAGCAAGGTAACTAATGGATACTCAACTTCGCTTAAAACCTCACCAGTAAGCTGGTTTATAACTAATTCTTTTTCTTTAAGCTTTAGGGTGTAATAATCTTCTACATCGGGTGAAAATGGAAACTCAAGTGATCGAACCTCAGAAAGTTGTATATTCTTAAATATTGGAAATTCTTGATGGTTTATTGCTGGTGTTTCAGATAAAGTTTCAAAAGTGATATTGTGAGAAGTTTTTGTTACTTCGGGTATAATAGCAAATCGCTGTAGAGATAAATATGTACCCGTTAGGGTAATGATAACAATCGGAATTAATGCCAGTCTACCTAGATACACATGGTAATACTGGTAAAAATTTTCTTTGATAATTTTAGAGAAAAAATGCCTGATTCCTTGCTGTCTTTTTATAATGAGTATAATTCCTGTAAAGGCAATAAAAAAGAGTAAAAGAGAAGATAAGCCAACAAAAAACCTCCCAAGACCTTTTAAAAATAAAGAGCGATGTAAACTAGTGGCAAATTCGTATATAGAAGATTTATCGATTAAATCACCTATTTTTTCACCTGTAAATGGATCAATATAGAAATCGCCCATATTACCTTCTGCATCCATTACTGATACAGCCACAAAGCCATTGACATCTACCTCAAGACTAAAGACCTCATCATATTTAGATTTTAGCTGTGTTACCGTTTCGGCTAGGCTAAGTTCACTTACTCCAGAAACATAATTACTAGATAGGTTATTTGTAACTGGTTCAAAAGATAAAACAATACCGGTTAGAGAAGCAATTGTTATAAAAATACAGGAAGATATAGCCAGTGCTAGATGGCTATACCTCCAAAGTGAAATAATCATATATTAATTACGCATTTTAATTTGGCATAATACGAACGTAGCGTATAAAACCTTTTCCATCATATTTTCCAGAAACATTGTCAGATGTTAGTGGAAATTCAACATCATCTACAAAATATTCTTGGTCTTCAACTGCTGTTTCAAAACGAAGTTTATAACCAGCATTTAATTTGGTTTCATCAATGTCAATTACACAAATTGTTCGCTCTCCACCTGCAATGGTTGCTCCACTTATTCCATCAATGTTAGTAGGTTTTGGTTCATAAAAACTCCACCATTGTGTCATGTCTGGGTACCACTCATCATCTTGACCAATTACATAAAGAGTCTCTTCATATTTTCCCTCTGCATTAATAAGAGAAACTACAATATAAGCTCCTTCTCCCGTGTAGTTTGTTAACTGAACCATACATTTATATGAGCTTGCGTTATTGCTAGCAGTATTTAACTCTTCACTTGAAGGAAAACTAACCGACAAGCTCAATAAGAATGGAACCATTAATAACAATAGAAATCCTTGTACTCTATCCATATTATTTTAAGAAATTAATGTTTACACCATTTGCTTGTAACATCTCATTTTCGCTAGCCAAATCGTAAACGGTTTCATCAAAAGATGTAGTTATACTTTTATCCGCTCCTATCTCAAGCAGATATTTTAAGATTTTATCATTTGTGGCTTTCATTGCTGCAATTTGTAGAGGAGTAGTGCCTTCATCATCAGCTTTGTTTACGTCTACGCCCATTTGATGCACTTTTTTTAGTAACTTCAAATCATTTTTTTCAGCCGCCAAGTGGAAAAGTGTTTTGCCTTCTGCTTGCACAGATGTAGGATTAAATCCTTGTTTCTTTAAGATTTCTAATTTCTCGCTAAACGGATCACCTTCAGCTTCACTTTGCCCAGCTGCTGAGCCACCATGAGCTCCACCTGCTCTGTAGGATTTCATTAAATAAAAGCCAATGTTATTGCCATTTTTATCTGTTACATCAACTTTAGCTCCTTTATCTAATAAGAAAGTTACTATTTCTGTTGAGTTATCAGCTACTGCATTGGTAAGTACTGTTTCGCCCTTATCATTTGCCGTATTAATATCTTTAGTTTTTCCTGCTAATAAACTCACTATTTCAAGGTTTCCACGCTGTGAAGCAATCATTAAAGGAGTATTTCCATCACTATCTGCTCTGTTTACATCCACTCCTTTACTTATAAAATAAGAAATAACTTCTGTATCTTTTGCATTTCTAGCTACAAAATGTAATGGTGTAGTACCATCTTTAGTTGTTATATTCGCTTCAATTCCTTTACCTTCAAGATATTTAAATACATCTATAGAATTTGTGGAACGACGAGCCCCTTGTGCTGCTGCCAACATTGCATTTCCACCAGCCTCATTCAAAGCTTTATAAGCTACTCCCTTCTTAATCAGTTCGTCCATTATTTCAATATTACCTGCTTTAGCAGCATAATAAAATGCACCATTTCCTTCTTTATCAGTATCTTCTAGAGATAAACCTTTTTTTACAAAGTAGTTAATTAGAGTAAAATCTTTTGAATGAGGAATAATAAGAAGTAGAGCATTGGCTCCATCGTGATTTGTTTCTGAAAGTTGAGAGCCATTTGCTAATAAGTAATCATATAGTTCAATATTATTTTGGCCTGTAGTTGCTGCAAAGTTTAATACAGAATAACCATGGTCATCTACTATATCTGTTTTGGCTCCTCTAGAGATTAAAAACTTTATAAGTTCAACATCCCCTCTCATAGCTGCCCAATGCACATAGTTTCTACCATCATGTGTAAGCATGTTTACATCATTACCTTCAATAGATACCAAATACTTAATTGTTTCTAATGGTTGCCCAGTAAGTATTGCCGTAGTAGTACCATTAAAACCCATAGGGTTTAGTTTCACAGGATCGTTACCCGCTTTTATCTCCTCTTTTACTTTATTTAATGATGGATTATAACTCCAGAATTTTCTATCTAAAAGTATATTTTGTGATTGTGCTTTTGTAAATAGAGGCAGGAAAAATACCGCTACTATAAAGATGTTAAAGACTTTTTTCATCATTATATTTTTTGAAGGTTAAATTTTATCTTATGTGAAGGTGATTAAGTTAATTAAGCAAAGCTATTTTAGATAATAAGAGGAAAGGAAAAGATACAAATGGATTACCTATTTATATCTTTTCTCACTTTTAATTTAATGCCTATTAGAATACACCTATATAGTGGTTTCCTGGATTGTTTACTAATTGGGCTCCTACTGTTACTTCTCCAGTTTGGCTATGTAAAACATATATATTTCCATCTTTGCCAACAGGTGTAACAGCTATCAATAAATCATCTCCACTTACCAAGAAACCTTGGTATTGGTGTAGACTTAAATCGCTATCGTCTGGTATTTCACTAACTTTTTCTGCAGTTTGAGTATTCAAATCTACACGTGCTACATAGCTTTGGTCAGACTCACCATATCTGTAAAGTATGTAACCAATTCCATTACTTACATATCTCCAAGTTTGTATGTATACATCATCAACACCTAAAGCAGCATCTAAACTTAAATCAAAGCTATTATCATATTCATTTGCAGTAGTGATTTTTAGGATATGAGATCCATCTGAGTCTCTTTGAGTAGCTTGGTATATGCTTCCATCTTCAGCAAGATAATTCACATTGCTACGATATCCAGAGCAGTCACCATCTGCAACAGTAGATGTAATTACGGTTGGGTTTTCTAAAGATGGGTAATCAACTACGACAGATTTAGTACCTAATCTATCCCACTCGCTTTCTCGGTCGCCTGTTGTAGGATCGTATTTTCGCATCCAAGTACCTATAATCAATTTATCTTTAGCTTGGTTTAATACGGGAGCATCTAATCGGAATATTGCATGTCCTGCTACTTCTTCTTCTGTTGTAAGCGGAATCTCGTATTGCTTATAATCTGAGATAAGTACATTTTCTAAATCTAAAGCTAATACGGTAGCAGTGCCACGGTAATATTCAAATGGATCTTCTGTTTCTGCGTTGTTTGCAGCAATATTAGCAACATTAACAGCTATACCAGTTTGATCTCCATCATAAAGTTTTGCCCATCTTGGAGCTGTTCCTGCATATTGAGCGATACTTACAGTTACATCTTCTTCCACATAGTTAGCAGCACCCTGAACATTAAATCTTGAAAACTCGCCTCCGTTTTCTCCTGCATAAGCAATGTTAAACATTGTGTTTCCATCTTCAGAAACTTGTAAACGGGCAGTTCTGTTTGATTTTACTGCTTCTCCATCTTCATAAAGATTAATTGAAACTTCAGGATTGATGGCATCCTCGTAACTTACTGCATAAATCATGGTTCCTCCATTACCATCTCCAGGAGTTTCTCCCATAAGTGCTCCTGCCACTGTTACCCAACGACTTTCTACTGGGTCAGTTATTTCTTCATCTGGTTCCACACTATCATCATCACAACTGGTAAATATAAAAGCTGTAAAAATAAAAAGGCTTAATAGGTATTTTTTCATGTAGTCAATGATCATTTAATTATTTAAAAATTATTTATTGTGTAATTCAGTTTAAGGTAAAAAGCTCTCCCGGGTTTTTGCACTGCAAAATTGTCGTATACCTGCCTATCTAAAATGTTTCTGGCATCTGCACTTACTACAAATCTCTTATCTGGAAAAGTGTAGCTTACTCCTATATCATGTATAAATTGCTGGGGAGTTCTAAAATCTTCAATTTCTAACCATGTGGTGTAAAAGCGTTCCACGAAACCAAAGTTGTAAAAAACATTTAGCATGGAGTTTTTTGCTATTAGATCATTACAAGTGTATTGTACAGAACTGTTTATTGTAAAGAAAGGCTCGTTAGGCAACTGCTGGTTATAATTGCTATATTGGTTTCCATTTGCATCATATTGGGTATTAAATACAGAGTTAAATTTTGAGGTATTAAGCATTACTCTCAATGCTTTTTTATATGTGTAATTCAACTCAGCTTCGAAACCTATAGACTTTGTTTTTCCTAAATTTTCGTATGGATTAGTTTGTACAGCATCATTAATTCTAGGATTAATTCTTTGTACAATTTTATCTTTTGTATCTCTTATAAAACCTGTTGCGGATACAGAAAATTTGTGGTCGCCAATGGTATAAGTACCTGCCTGAAAACCTAAATTTACATTGTTACTAATCTCAGGGTTGATACCCAAATTTTCTACAATATTATCACCCGGACTACCAAAAACCTCATTTTCTGAAGGCATTCTAACTGCCTGTTCTGCAGATGCTAGCAAAACCAAATTTTGTATTAGTTTAAAAGACAAGGCCATTCCGTAACCTGTCGTATTTCTTTTACTTGTTGCACGATCTTCACTACGGTAAGACTCTCCACTCTCCTCTACCAATATAGGATCCATTCTGTCTATATGCTGTTGGTAATACTTACCAAAGAAGTTTCCTTTTAAGCGTGATTCTATAAGGGTTAATTCATAAGCAAGTGAAGATATATTTTTTCGCAGATCTCTAGTTCCTACAAACTCACGTTCTATAGCACTGCGTTTTTCATCTTGTTGAGTTCTATCGATATTAAAAAAAGCATGACTGAAAACAATCTTATGGTGATCATTTAGCTCGTAGCTAATTCCACTTCTAAATGTGGCTATATTTCTATCTATATGGTTGATGGTGGGTGCGCCTTGTTGTGCTCCTTGTGGAGTTAGAATGGGTTCTCCATTTAAACCTATACTTTGCTCACCAAACCAGTTGTAATTCCATCTTACTGTATCGTTTACAACTTGGTCTCTTTTACTTAGCCTACCATTAAAAGTAACTTCTAATCCTTTCGTAAATAAATCTTTTTTTCGATAATCTAAGCCTGCTACATGAGCTTGCGATTCTGTAAACCTTCCTTTATAAGGAATAGACATGTATGTACCATGCTGAATTTCATTGTAATCATCTGACCCATTATAGCTAATAAAAAACTGATCGGCCCATTTTACATTCGTATAACCCAAAGAAAACTGGCCTCCAATTGATCTATATGCATCATTAAATCGCTTTGCTCTTACATAATCATATCGACCATTAGGCAATATATTTCTTACAAACTTTCCCCAAACTTCATAATCGTTATCTGAATAATTATAAAAGCCAGATACCTTTACAGTTAAGCCAGATTGCTTATTACGATACATCCCACTAAAATTAGCTTGTGTGGTATTAAATGAACCATATGATAAAGATGCAGATATATTATTTGATACATCTTTCTTTAAAACTACATTAATTGCCCCTCCCAAGGCGTCATCTGCTAAATGTGCAGGAAGCACTCCTTTATATATTTCAATTCGCTCAATCAGTGCTGGTGGAATACTGTTTAAGCTAAATGATGCGCCATAAGTTGAGACGGGAATACCATCAATAAAAATCTGTACTGAGTTCCCCGACATACCATTAAGGTTATAATCTACTGCTGAACCTAAACCTCCATTCTGACGGACTCTCACACCAGAAGCTCTATTTAACAAATCGTTGGTTTGTACAGATTGCAGTGCTGCCGATTTTGTTTCAACCACATTAACTGCAAACCCTGTGGTTTCTATTTCTTTTTTTTCGGTTATTCCCTCAACAAGCACTTCATTCAACATACTTGCTTCTGCCCTTGCTAATGCAAATGTACCATCTACAATGGAACTATTCACATTTAAAGTGTAAGTGGTTTTTTGAATCTCTACACTACTAATTTCTAACTGATGATTGCCGTAAGGTATACTTGCAATTTCATATACACCATCTTCACTCGTTAATGCATGCTTTTTAATTGCAGGAATATGAACTGTTGCATAAACGATGGGAGTGCCATCATCAAAAGTAAGTTTACCTGAAATTTTTCCTGTTTGTGAAAAACAATTACTACTAATTAAAAGATTTGCTGCTAAACAAAACAGGATGAATGCTTTGTCCAAAAAAATTGATTTATGTAATCTTATTTTCATATATCTAAATCAATTTGAATGGAAAAAAAAATATTACTGTATCCTCCTTTCTTATATATCACTACTTTCATCACTTATCTCAAGTATTTATTTTTATTTAATCTAAATAAACTTGATGCAATGTTAAAAAGGAGATACTGCAAAGGCAAATTATTTAGAAAGATTCTAAACAATTATTCAGGTGTGGAATTTTTATATATGATATTTGATAAATTATTTCAGTTTTACAGCTATGTATAAATCTGTTTAATGGCATAAGCATGCTATTGAAGCATTAAATGCATTTTACTAAACATAATAGCCCATTATACGCTTTTTGTATTTTTTTACTTTAAAAATGAAGGTAAGTATTATTTATACCCACCCTCTTCAACTCTAAAAATATTTACTAGCTCCAGTTTATTATTTACTTCTACTTTACTAAACAAATTATAAACATGCCTCTCCACTGTTTTTTTAGAAATATTGATCTCCTCTCCTATTTGCTTATAAGTTTTACCCTTTATAATTAGTTCTGTAATTTCTTTCTCTCTTTCTGTCAAACTATACTTTTCATATAACTCTGTTAGTAACTCTTTTTTTGACTTTTTCAACTCATGCTTATTATTGATACTAAAGGTATTGTAATAGGCTTGATTTACTACTGCTTCTATTTGTTTTCTATTGTTGTTTATTATTGAATTTACCTTAAGTAAGACTTCTTGTATATTGAATGGTTTCTCAATATAGTCAATAACTCCCATCTCAAGTCCCTTTAATTTGTTTCTAGAGCCAGTTTTGGCCGTTAGAAATATAAAAGGGATATGTGCATATTTAGGGATTCTAGTTAATTCATTATAAAACTGGAAACCATTCATTTTATCCATCATTACATCACTAATAACAAAATCTAACCGATTTATAGATTTAACTTTCTCTAAAGCTTCTATTCCATTCCGCGCTGTATACACATTGAAATACTCACTCAACTTTTCACCTTCATATTTCAATAATTCAGGATGGTCCTCTAATACAAGAATATTTGGGCTACTATCATCCTTAATTTTGTCATCAATATCTTCAATTGATAGAGTTACAGAATCCTCATCTACAATTTTAATCTTGGAAATATTCTCAATCATTCCCTTATATACAGGGAATTCTAAATGCATTCTTGTACCTATTTCTTCTTTGCTTTTTACTACAGTTTTACCTGAAAGGTCTTTTACTATGCTATTTACGATTGATAATCCCATACCCATTCCATCAATATTTCTCTTTTGGGAATTAAGTTGAAAATATGGTTGAAATATGGTTTTGTGAAACTCATCTTTAATACCAATTCCATTATCAGAAACTACAAAATGGATCTTGTCTTTTTTGGAAAACAAAATAACTTTAATAGTTCCACTTTCATTCGTGTATTTAATAGCATTTTCAATAAGATTGTTAATTATGCGATCTATTGCAGTAGCGCTAGCTTTAATATATACTCCCTTCTCAATTCTATTTAATAGTAATATTTTTTTAGCTCTGGCTGTAGATCCGAATAGTTGTACTCTTAAAGAAAGTAAACTACTAAAATCTGTTATTTGATTGTGATCAAAAAAATTAAATCCTTTCTTATACCTTTCATAATCGAACAGATTTGTAATATCCTTATTAAGTTTATCAATGCAGTTTTTGATAATTCTTATTTCTGCATTACTACCATGTTTAATTAAGTAATCATCAAGACTATTATTTATTAATGTCAGAGGAGTTTTGGTTTCATGAACCAAATTAATGAAAGTATTGATTTGTTGCTGATTTAGTAATTTTAATTTTTTAGTTCTTTCATCAACTGTTTTATGAAGATTCCTGTTTAATTTTTGATACTCCCGTTTAGATTCTAATAACTCTTTATATTCAAGTTTTGACCTTACAATTGATGATCTTATATAAGTAATAGTCATAATGAGAAAGCCAGTATTTGTTAGACAAACTTCTATGACTTGAAAATCGCCAAAAAATGTAATTATTGGTAAACACATCCAAAATAGTAATGCCAACAAAACGGAAACTATTTTCTCCTTATAAAGAGGATCTTCTTCTTTACTCTCTTCGTTGTTATACTTAATTTTAAAAGCTTTAGCAACATGAAATAGAAATACTAACGCATAAAAAAAAGGAACGATAACTATCAGTTTTCTACTTAATACCAGATCATCAGTTAAATAATATGGAATAATAAAGGCAAATAAAAATGGTAAAAACAAAAACAGTATAGATCCATAAAAAGCAAAAAACTTTAAGTGTTCTAGCTTAAAAGCTTTATAAAAATAGAAAGCAAAATACATAGACAATACTACACCCCCTGCATATGCCAATACAACTTGTAAATGATATGGTACTGGTAAATTCTCATCTGGAAATAAACCAGTAAAAGTATTATATTGGACCAGTAAAAATAATAGTATCAAATACCATAATCTACTTTTATCACTGGGTCTTTGTAATAAGTAATAACATTGGATTCCTAGCAAGGTAACTTCTATACTTGTAATAATAAAAGTTACCAAATGCATTTGTGTGCCTTGTAATAGCATAGTTGGTTGAAATTATAGTTTAAGCTGATATTCTTCTGAGCATAAATAGTTTGTATGTGAATTGTATTTCCTCAAATATTTGAAACCCTAACTTTTTGTACCAAGGCACATTTTTCTCTGTTGAAGTTTCTAAATAAATAGGAAGTTCTCTTCTTTCATATTCTCCAATAATATCATTGAGTAATTTACTACCAATGCCTTGATTCTGTGCTTCTGGAAACACACCAACAAACCATAAATAAGCAAAAGGCTCTTTGGGATGGTGTTTCTTAATCTTTCCTTCTCTCTTAAGAGTTTTAACTGCTTTAATGTATAATGCCAGTTTAATATCCCAAAGCACAGTTTGAAATGTATCTTTTTTCTTATCTGGAAATAATACCAAGGAGCAAGCCTTCTTATCATCTGAAAGCCATACTTCTCCAAATTTCAAACAAATGTCAAAAGAGTATTCCATCAGTTTTATTAGTGCATTTTTCCTTCTATTACCTTGTGGAATTACATAATTAACACTTTTATTATCATCAAAAGATTGGCTTAAAATCTCCACAACAAGTTTTCTATAATAGTTATCAGTTACTTTAATCATCTTAAAATTTAGTTAATCTAGATATCTGTTCTTTTTATTGTTTAATGTCTTATGGATTGAGTTGATATTATCTTTAATAAAATTCTCAACAAGATATGAGATAAGATTAGAAACTTTTTTTAGCTCTCCTGCGACTTTCAACTTAATTAAAACCTCATGTAAATCTTTATCAAGATATACAGGTGCATTACCCGAAAAATGATCCAAGTCATTTATCTTTTGCATTATATTGTCAAACTCATTTTGTTCTTCAGGCAATCTTATAGCATTCTTTTGGGGTTCTTTTTTATTTGGTGCAGTTTCTTTTTTAGTTTGTTTTCCTGCTTTTATTTCTTTTGTCAAATCTTTGATATTCATCAGCACTCCTAGTTAAAAAAATTGTCAAAAATGTATCCATAGGTTTCTTCAGTTTGAGGAACAATTTCAGGTGCTGTTGATACTGTGTTAATTCTTTGAAAAGCTATACGATCTGAAACTTTGGGGGCTATGGTTCCAAAGCCATTTAATAAATTATTTACTTGCTGCATAAGTTCGTATTTAACATTTGGCTTTAGCCTATTCGGTATAAATACTATTTGTAAAGAAGGATTTACATGCTTTACAACCTGGGCAAATATTAAAGTAGATTCAACAGTAATTTTATCATAGCTAAAAGGACATATCACAAGATCAACTGATTTGAAAACTGCAATGAGATTATCATCATCTATTTTTCCAGGTAGATCAATAATGACATGCCCATCAACACTAGCTAGTTTATCTTTTATTTGCGAAAAGCTATCTAAGCCTAAGTCTATTACTTCATATAGCGATCTATTTTCATACCTTTCTTTATCTTCATCCCACATTGTTTTAATACTTGATTGAAAATCCATATCAAGAATTAAAATTTCCTGCCCCATTTTTGAAGTAAGAAAATTTGAAAATAAAATGCAGTGAGTAGTTTTTCCGACTCCCCCTTTCTGATTTGCGATGATTATTTTCATACTTTAAATGTGTTTAATTATTACAAATATACATTATATATATATTTTAACAATATATTGTTATAAAAATATGTAAAAAATATTATTTTGTATATATTATACATTAAATAATATATTATATGTATAAACATTTAATGTAAAAAAGGCTCCTCTATTAAGAGGAGCCTTACTTTTATAAAGCAACAGGGTTAATTATTTCAATTTAGTACATGTTCTTGTAGTGATTTATTTCTCACATCTATAACAGTTTTCTTAACCTTGGTTGGTTTAATGCTTTTGATCTTTCATTCTCCTCAAACTTTCTTTTATAATTTTCTAAAATAATTGCTTTCTGTTCAACTGACGATACTTTGTTTAATTCTTCTCGTAAAGCAAATGACTCCGATATATCCCTTTTATAATTAAAAGTTTTATCGAAACTCTGCTCAACAAAGACCTTATGTTCATTACGATCAAACCCGGCATTTTTTGCAGCTCCTTGTTTCCCAACTTTTCTTGAATTAGCATTAGGACTCAACTTAAACTTTCCATCTATACTTTTCCTCCCAATAATAATATGCACATGCATATTACTACCTACCTTCTTTTGACCTGATTTAACTTTTCCATTTTTAACATCATCGTCATTTCCTTTGTAATACCTGTTATATTCCAGCTTACCGAAAATATTAACATTATCAGACTCTAATCCTTTTCGTTTAAAATCTCTAATCAATTGAGGCATATATTCTTTCTGAACCCAGTTTTTAAACTTTTCTGGATCATTCTTAAAATGGTTTTGTTCCTTTTCTGATGGATTTATTGATATCATATAAAACTTGGCATCCTTCTTCCCTAAACCACTTTTCTTCTGACCATCTATTGCCTTATCCACCTCGTACTTTAAAATATTATCTGTATGCAGATTAAAGAAAAACTCTCTTGATCTTCCCTCCTTTTCCAATAATTTTTGTTCCTTCTCTAAATAGTTTGTCAGGTTTTTTACACTCCCTTTATTATCTGCACCTATACTTCCTCCAGAGAAATCTATGTACATTATAAGTCTTTTAAAGTTTTAAAATACGCTAGGTAAGTACTATTTAATTCTTGTAGATTATCCTGTTTTATTTTTCCAGTACCGAAAACTAATCGCTGTTTTTCTAAGTAATTTAAGAATAACACTTCTGCTTTTTCAAGATGTTTTCTATTATCACTTACTTCTTTGTTAATTAGTTGGGTTATTTTTTTTGATAATTCACCTACTTTATCAAGTTGATCTGCTTTTTTTCTAAACTCTTGAGTAGATCTCGCTAACTCATCCAACACAGGATTTAACTTGGTTTTTTCTTGTTGCTTTATAAATCCAATTACTCTGTTGTTCTCTTTTCTTAAAAGTTTAATGGTTTCTTTTAAATCTGTAGCTTCTGAATCAACAGGATCTATACCAGTTTTTTCAAAGTAACTGATCATCTGTGCAGTAAATTCTTTTAATTTTCTATTATGGTCTTTACAAAGTTTGACCAAAGAAGAATGAGTAGTTTCCTCTAAAGGAACTGCTTTGAGTTTTGACATTAGATTAAAAAATTAATTTGATAATTAATTAAAAGAGGTATTATAATGTCAATTATAATTGTTTTTGGGTAAAAATTAATAGTGAATTAATTTTTTCTTTGCTCTAATAGAGCAAAACACCCCGTAGGGCAAGCGGAACAAAGCTTTTGCGAGTGATGAACAGTATTTTTGTAAAAAATACCGTTCCCGCTTGCTATCCCTGCAGGATACGAGCTTAATTGCGAACTTTTGTAGCGAAGCGAAAATTGTAAGCTTTGAAGCTTGTGTCCTGCATTCAACTCAACATCCAATTCTCAATTGGAAACATTATCTAAACAATCATTTACATGATTATACCTACTAAAGTGTTTTACGCACTACATAATGTGTATAGCTTTTTATGTATTCTATTTTATTCATTATGCTTTAAGTAATATGTATGGCATAATGAGTTTAACACTTTAAATTTTACCTATTACTTTTTAAATAAAATGTACTCTTTTTTACTTATTGTGTATTATGTTATATACAATGCATTTTACATCTTATTTAATCTTTACTATGTATTACATATTATGTGTTACATAAAATGCTTTATGCAATATGTATTATGTTTTAAATAAAAAAGAGGAGTTATCCTCCTCTCTTGTAATACTCTAAAAGTGCTTTTGAAAAATCTTTTTGAGTTAAAAATGGAATTACACTGCCGGAAAGATATTTTCTGAATATACCTGTGTTGAAAGCTGCTAATACCATATAGTAAAAATAGTCTGGTAGTAACTGGGATCTATCCGTTAAAACAATGAAACAATTTGCTGATGGCTCTCGCATTGGTTTACCAGCATTGACTCCTTTTGATTGGATATAAAAGTCTGCTTGTAAAGAAGAATTGACTGAATAGCTTTGAATAAGATACATAATAAAAGCTGGGGTTAGGTTGAACAAAAAATTTATTCGACCTCCAGCTCTATATCTGGACTTCATGCAAACAGGAAACTCAATAAAATTTTATGGGGTAGTCTTTTGCTACTTGTCCAGATATGGAGCTAACTTTATTAATTTTTTGAGATACTGTGGGTGGGTTTGCCATATAGATTGGCTTACTATTTTCTTGAATCCTATGATTCAAAATTGAATTATGTAATATATGCTTATCTAACAATTTATATTTTGTCCTTTCAATATCCAGTTGACTTTTTTTCTCTTGGAAGACCACACAAACAACTCATCTTCATTAACTCTGTTCTTTCTACTGGAATTGATTGATAGTATATAAGTACTGGATCTAGATTTGACAGATTAACTCCATTAGGAAAAATTTCATGCATGTTAATCATTTTGAATACTCTCTTTATTATATAGCACACGATCAATATCAAAAAATAGCATCCTTCGATATTTGGCAATAAGCTGTTTTATTTAAACTAACCAAACAAAAAATTAGATTACAAATAGTAAAATTAAATTCTAAAAAAACTTTAATAGCTTCCAAATTCACAACTATTTCATAAATTAAATTTTTTACATTTTTTGTTTCTTTTATTATCTACAGAATAGGACTAAGTTTGTAACAGAAAGAAAATTTGATAACATGATAATTTCAATTTTAAATATGAAAGGCGGAGTAGGTAAAACTACTACAACTTTAAACCTCGGTTATGCTCTGGCTCAACAGGGTTATAAAACATTACTAATAGACAATGACCCTCAAGGTAATTTAACTACTGGTATAGGTATCGAAGAATACGAGCAAACAGTAACTGACACATATTTAAATGGAATTCTTCCTATCCATCAACTTTCTGAAAAATTACATGTAATTCCTGCCGATATTACATTATCCACTGTTTATAATGAATTAAGCAATAAAGTTGATGCTAATTTCAGGCTTTTTAAGAGCTTGAAAGCTGTTAATAAAGACTACGACTACATTTTAATAGATAATAGGCCAGATGCGGGTATTTTAGCTTCAAATTCAATTTTGGCTTCAGATCAATTCATGTATTTAGTTAAATCTGGTGATGCTTACAGTTTAAATGGTATTCTAACTTTCGAAGAAATAATAGAAGAACAGGTTAAACCCCTACTTGAATTACAAGGCAGAAACATTAACCTTTTAGGTGTTTTAATTAATCAAACTAAAAACACTAATGTTAGCCAGCACATCGAAGATCAGTTAGTAGATTACTTTAAAGAAAAAGTTTTCGATACAAAAGTTAGAATTAATTCTGCCATACAAGAGGCTGTAGTATTAAAAATAAGTGTAATTGAGCATGCTCCTAAAAGTAATGGTGCATTAGATTTTACTACCTTGGCTCATGAAGTAGTAAAACGCACAAAAGGTAAAAAAGCAACCATCCAAACAGCATAAAACTAAATAGTATGGCAAACTTTAAATCTAAAATCAAAACAGTTGATTCTGTTTTAACAAAGAAACCAAAGAAGAAATTACCTGTACTTATCAAAGACAGTAACGATATTGAAATTCTAAATGAGTTACAGGTCTTTATTCCTCCTTTACAAGAAGAGGAATTTAAGTTGTTAGAAAAAAGTCTGGTTGAAGAAGGTGTACGTGATCCAATAGTAGTCTGGAAAGAAAAAAATGTGATTGTTGATGGGCATAATAGATGGGACATTATTTTAAAACACAGTCTTAAAGACTATTCTATAAAAGAGATGTCTTTTGATTCAATTGATGAAACCAAACAATGGATGTTGAATAATCAATTGGGTAAACGAAATATTACTACTGCTCAAAGAAGTTACTTGAGAGGTATGCGATATCTCATGACGAAAAAGAGTCATGGAGGTAATTATATGCCGAGTTCTCAAAATGAAAACTCGCTCAAAGATGACTCTGAAAAAGCGAGTTCTCAAAATGAAAACTTGAAGACTAATGAGAAAATTGCCAAGCAATTTGATACCTCTGTAAGCACAATTATGAGAGATGCCGATTTTGCTAAAGGATTAGAAAATATCGGTTTAAGTAATCCTGAATTAAAGAGAGATATTTTAATAGGAAAAGTAAAAGCTAACAAAGGATTAATAACAGACTTTGCTAAAGTTGAGAATCCTGAAAAAATGAAAGTAACATCTGTATCAGATCTAGCTGTTGCTTTACCTGCTAAAAAGACAACTAAAACAAAAACAAGCAACACCACAAAATTTCAGAAAGAACTATTAAAACTGATTCCCAAGTTAAATGATAAAACCAAAGATGATACTTGGGATAAAGTATATGCCTTGTTAGATAGCATAAAAAAGGGAGAGTAGAAACACTCTCCCTTTTTTATGCTGAAACGCCTAACTCTGTAGGTAGCCAATTTTTTATTTCAATTCCATAAATGGCAAGTCCTCTTTTTTCCACATAATTAATTTCCCAAAAACTTGAATCGGTTGGATCACTAGGAATATTTATAAAGCCTACTTCTAAATCTTTTAGAATAGAAAGGGTTGAAAAAAATGAGTGTTTTGAATCTTTTTCTTTTATTTTCGTATTCAAAAATATTTCTAAGTCATTGATTAGTTCAGGGTATTTTTTCTCAATTTTTAAAGCAAGTGCTTTTTGAACTTCACTAATCCCACTAGAATTATTATAAATATAAAACTCCACCAATTTATCTACAGAGTTAATCTTACGTTTAACATACCAATGCGATTCATCTGATCTATTCGATTTATTGTATGTTAAAATACCAAGAGTAGAATCACTAATTGTTTTTTCTTAAATATATTAAACATACTTTCGATTTTATAAGTGAGTGCTATATCTAATTAGATTGAATATTCTGAAAAATATAATTAAAAAGTAGTTAATTACATGTTCTGGACTAACGTGACCCCCTGATTCTGTTTTAAAGTGGTGCTTAGTTATTTTTGGTGGGATAAATCAGGAAATATCAAGAATTCTAATGTTTTTCTACATTGCTTATTTCATGAATTGAAGCTCCTCTATTTAGCTCTATATTTTTTTTCTTCAACCTATTTATTGTTTCTATTAACATTAACGATATCCAGTTTTTAAATATTAGCTATTTTATCTTTGGCTACTAACACACTATCCTTAAAAAAATCATCTTTTAGATTTGATACATCTACACCTAATTTATCCTGATGAGTTTTTATCCAATTAATCAAAATAGAATTTTCATTAATATTAAAATCTTTAAAATCACCACTATTTTGTAATATATCCTCTAAATGATTTTCAATCAGAAAAACAAAATTCTTGAAACCCAAGCTATTTATTTCTAATATCCACTTTTCTAGCAAAAAAGTTAAATTATGTATGAGCTTGTTTATTTCAATCATATTTTCAAAATCAAAATGATGTGAATTGCAGTTTATATCATAAATCCACCAAGCTATTAAAAATTCGTTAATCGCTTTTTGCTCCGATTTATCCCAATTCCTCCAATCTGCTATCTTAAGTTTACCTAAAACCACAAATGTATTAACTGCCAATTCTTGTTTGGCTGTTAGCTCAAAAATTCTAGGCAGGTAGTGTTTAAAATCATCTACATCTCCCCAAGTAGTAATAGCTTTAAATGCATATTTAGATATATCTTCGTCAACTAAATCTCTTAACTTGCTTGTATGTAATAAAGATTTATCCATATCTGATACACAACATGGACATCCTACAATATTAGGATTACGAGGATATTCCGAGAAAGTCTGATATAATACTTCAATAGCTGCATTTAGATTATTTTTCATACAGTTTAAATCTTTATAAGATTAAAGTGAATCTAAAATTATGCTTTACTTACAAGTTTTTATTCTTCATTCTGAAGTTTTCTTTATGCAAAGGAATTGAGTCAAAGTTTATTGAATATTTTGCTAAACTTATTCTTAATTCTTGATTAGATAAGTTTTCTGGATAATAAATTCCTTCAAATTTCACATTGCTAACTTTAGCTTTAAAGCTATGGCAAAAATCAAGTCGGCCTCCTGTTATTTTTTCCGCAATTTTTCCTTTCCAGTAAATATCATATTGGTGTTTTTTTTGAGTAATAATTTGAATTTCATGATCAACACACTCACAAGACATAATATGAGATTTAATGCTATTTTTTTTATCATAATTAGACAAAGAATCAGCTTTAATTAACACATTAGCTAAATTATTAAAATCTATCTTGTTTGATACAGTTCCAACTAATACTCCACCATCGTAAGGGGAATATTTGATTATTCTATCATCAAAATGATTATATCCAACTATGTTAATTGAAGATATTATACATCGTTTATGCATAAACCAAAAATATTTTGTCTCCCAAAAAAAATTAGGATCAGGATCTATATTTTCATCCATTTCATAATCGCTAATTAAAATTTTAGGAATTTCAATTTCTTCTCCTTGATTATAATCTTCTGATTCAAGTTCAAAATGAAACAAAATCCCCAATGAAGGTTTAAGTTCTGCAAACCATCTGAATCTCTCTATTTTATGACCAGATGGATAAGGATTTTTTGAAAAATATATTCTACTATCTTTATTATCCATTTTAAAATTGTTGATAGAATTACGTATTCCGGACTAATATGACCCCCTCATTCTGTTTTTTAGTTAATCTTTTTTTTTCAAATATAGGGGAGGGGAGCTGTTCAATACTAAGTTTTATTTCTTAACCAATCTGCTAAGAGCTTATCAAGATTTTCAGAATCTTGTAACTCATATACTGGTCATCAAGATAATCAAGGCTATCACCCATTTCATCTGACAAAATATTGCTTGTTACAAAACTAGAAAACTCATGTTCATCCAAGGATTTAAAGTTTACAATCTTTAAAGCTTGTTGGAGAATACTGGCTATTTGTTTGGCATTTATCTGCTCCAATATTCTCAGTGTTTCGTATGCGAACATACCATAAGAGTTATCAAAATACTGCACAAAACTTCCATTCATGACTTGTTAATGCAGTGGGCCAATTAGATATACTCCTTTAAGTTTATAATCGAATTTATTTACAGACTGTCTGTCTCCAAAGATTATAATCTGACCAATCAGCAATGTTGTTGCTAAATTGTTCAACAGCGTGTCCAAAAACATAATCAATTAGACCTGCATCAGATATATTATCTTCAATCATTTAATCACTCACAAAAATGAAACTTGTACTTACTAACTTTCCCTTTATATTCTACTTCTTCAATTTTGTTAATCAACTCCATCTGTTTTGCTATCTCAAATGTTTTATTGATAAGCGGTTTTATTCTTGAGTGATTTTTATTTTTAATCAGATTGTCAATTCTTAGCAAGTCACTAACTTTTTCGTAATTGTACTCTACGAAGTATAATCCATTCTTTTTGGCCATATGCTTGGCCTGATACAAGTGTTTAATAAATAATATTGTATCTGGATTTTGACGCGACTTTCTACCGATCGCCTTATATGCTTCTTTTATTCTAATATTAAAGTTTTGAGGAATATTGAAATATACAGGTTTGGTTGTATCAAACAATAAAGTACTTATTTCAATTTCCATTAATGAAGAGTTCACCATTTTAGGTTTATGAATGGTAATTAAGTGGTCACTATAATATTTACCATTATCACTTAACAAGTATTTTTTAAAAGAAATATCGTTCAGTGTCTTTTTTACCAAATCTCTTTCTTTTTTACCATAAGATTCTCCTAACCCCATGGCTTTATAAATTTCAGACAGCGTTACTTTTAACAAAGCTTTTTTCCCAGATTCCCAAATATCCAATCTACCTGCTGCATTTGCCTCCTGAGCAAGTGAAACCATAGCAACGATTAATAAAATTTCGCTCGCTGTAATTTCACGAGTAATCATTTTAAGCAGATTTTTATCTTCAATTTCATTTTCTACTTCCTTAGGAAACTGAATTACATATCTGTTATCTTCTTTTCTAAGATTAACAATATTATCAATGCTAGCTGCAATTTGATTTCTAATCGCAGTATTATGTATACTAGATACATTTTTATCTACATTTTGCCCTAGCTCTATCTTTAACAGTTGATTCAGATATCTAATCTGCTTGCCATTTTTTGTTACTTTTGCCATAGTCAAAAAAATTTATTTTTTAACTACTCGATATAGGCTGGGAATCCTCATTGAGCAGTCTCTTTGTTATCTTGTTTTAATTCTTCTGCTTTTTTAATCAAGATATATTCAATATATCTTTTTAAGTTGTAATGAAGATTTGTAGCTTCTTCCTGTAGGGCTTCAAAGGTCTCAAAATCCAAATCTATTATTTTTCTCTTTCTATTGGGCTTTTTTTCCATTCTTTTTTAGAAAATCGTAATAAAAAAATTTAAAACAATTAATCATATATATCGCATATATACATAAGTATACTTTTATATACAAAAATATACGCTTGTATATGTAAAATACGCACATAAATAGTCTAGAAAATACACAAACAGACTAAAAAAAGGGGGTGATTGACTACAAAATGTGCTCTGACTGCCTTTAGGGGGTGTTTGACTACTTAAGGGGGGTCTTTGACTAATCTACAGGGGTGTTTGACTACTTTGAATTATATATGACTATATAAAGGGGGTGATTGACTACCAAAGAGGGGTGTATGACTAACCTGCAGGGGTGATCGACTACTAGGGAGGGGTGTGCGACTAACTTGCAGGGGTGATTGACTACTAAAGAGGGGGGTATGACTAACCAACAGGGTTGTTGACTACTTTGAAGTGGGCTACGACTAATCGACAGGGGTGATTGACTACCATTAGAGGGGTGATTGACTACAAAATACGCTCTGACTGCCTTTAGGGGGTGTTTGACTACTTAAGGGGGGTGTATGACTATTTCATTAATGACTATCAAAGAGGGGTGACCGACTACTGCCAAGGGGGTCTATGACTACTAAAAGAGGGGTGTATGACTACTATTAAAGGGGTGTATGACTACTTTTAGAGGGGTGATTGACTATATAGAGTTCACGTAAATATTTGATATACAGCTAATTATGTATGGAAATTAATTGAGTATATTATAATATAAATTATATAATTAATAGAATTTATATATCCCCCGCTTTTTTTAGCCGCGGTGGATTCTGCTTTATCCAAACGCAATTCTATAAAAGTGATCCACTTTTGTAATCATATATCAATTGTTTTATAATAAGTGTTTTCATGTATATACGATGTTATTTGGCAACAAAATCTCACTACATATGCTAAAATGAGTACAAACACCTACAAAATTGAGTATTAGTACTCATTGTATTTTCATCCTATAACTAACTACTTAGCGATATGAATTGGTCAATATTTATTCAATGGGTATTAGGCTTTTATTTGATTTACTATATGCTAATTATAGTAATAGATTTATTGAAAAATAATAAATCTGAAATGCCAATACAAGCAGTAACCAGCTATAATATTCAAGAACTGTTTGATACAGAAAAAGAAGAAACAATGAATGTAAATGATTCATTTGATAATGAAACAGGATTAGAACCTAAAGTTGATCGAGATCAAACTAAAGGTAATAATAAGCAATTTGAGTTTTCAACATCTATTGATGGACAAGGTATTCCTGTAGAAGAGTTTTTAAAAAATGCCAAATCTTTAACTGGCAACATCCATTTTTAAACAAGCATTAATCACTCGCATTTTTGAAATAATTATCACTATGAAAAAAATCCAATCAATTATTTTTTTATCTGTCTTTTATGGCAGCAATAATTTGCTCTGGGCTCAAGGAGCAACTGGTATTACCACTGCTACAACCGAGCTAAAAACTTATATCGATCCTGTTGCAAGCTTAATTTTAATTATTGGCGCTGTAGTAGGTTTAATAGGAGGTGTTAGGGTATACATCAAATGGAATTCAGGAGATCAAGATGTACAAAAATCTATTATGGGTTGGTTTGGCTCATGTTTATTTCTCGTTCTTGTAGGAACAGTTATTAAAGCATTCTTTTCTGTTTAATGGGAAAGAAATTCAACCTGTATAAAGGGGTACAAAAACCTCTTATTTTCAAAGCTTTCAAAGGTCAATTTATTTATTGGGGTGTGGGTTCAATTCTACTGGGTTTGCTGTCATGTATGGTAATTTCCTCTGTAGTTAACATGACTGCTGGCATTATAACAATGCTTATCATTTTAAGCATTGGACTGGGATATACTGCTATGCAGCAAAAAAAAGGACTTCATTCCAAAAAGAAAGATTTGGGCACTTTCATAATTCGATCTAAATATGAGCACAACAAAATCAAAAACATTTGAGTCTCCATTTGTAGGAATTAATAAGTCAGGAAAATATGATATTTTATATTCAGCAAATGGAGATTATTCGGTAATACTCCAATGTAATAATTCAGTTTTGCAATATGCAGCTGATAGGGAGGCTTTTTATTTTTTTCATAATACCTTTCAAAACATCATTAAAGTATTGGGTGAAGGATATATTCTTCAAAAACAAGATATACTTTCAAAATGTTGCTTTGAAGCTAAGGTTGAAGGAGATTTTTTATCTAAAAAGTATCAGCATCATTTTAAAGGCAGGAGTTTTATTAAACAGACTACTTATTTAATTATTACTAAAAAGGTTAAACGATCTGCTTTTTTCAGCTATGACTCAAGAATTTTTGATGTATTTCTTAAGAATATAGAAAAAGTGATTGAGATTTTAAGAAATGGTGGTTTTAGTCCTCAACTACTTGATGAAGGCTCAATTAAACTACAACTTAAAAGGATGATGGTGTTTGACTTTGAAAATCAGCACTTTTCAGTTAATAATTTACAAGCTTTCGAAGAAAAAATAAAGATTGGAAAGAAGGAAATAGTATCTATGTCATTGGTTGATATAGATGAAGTTAATCTGCCAAATGATATTAAACCTTATCGTGAAATAAATGATATGGGTTATGCATTTCCTGTGGACTTAATGAGCTTTTTAGTTGATGTAAACGACTTTGATAACATTGTTTACAATCAAGTAATAAGAGTTCCTGAACAAACAATTGAACTTTCTAAACTTAGGGCAAAGAAAAAAAGGCATGATTCTATGCCAGATCCAGCTAATATTATTTCTTCAAATGATATTGAAGCTATACTTAAAGATGTAGCAGAAAATAATCAACTTTTGGTTTACGCTCATTTCAATATTGCTGTAATGGCAGATGAACTGAATATGAGTAAGGCGATTAATTTTATAGAAAGTAGTCTTTTTAAAAATGGGATAATACCTTCAAAAAATGCTTATAACCAGTTGGAGTTATTTAAAACATGTCTTCCTGGTAATGCAGGCATGTTGCAACATTATGATGAGTTTCTAACTACTTTTGATGCAGCTATTTGCTTTTTGTTTAAAGAGAAATTGGCTACAAGTGAAGCTTCACGTTTTCAAATTTATTTTACAGATAGGCAAGGTGTTCCAATAGCAATTGATACTAGTGATCTACCAATAGATACTAATCGGATTAATAATCGTAACAAGTTTGTATTGGGACCATCTGGTTCTGGAAAATCTTTCTTTATGAACCATTTAGTGAGGCAGTATTACTTGCATAACATGGATATTATACTGGTAGATACAGGACATAGTTATTCAGGTATTTGTGATTACTATGGTGGGAAATACATTACCTATTCAGAAGAAAAACCTATTACCATGAATCCATTCAGGATTAATAGGCAAGAATATAACGAGGAAAAGAAGGAATTTTTAAAATCATTAGTAGCGCTTTTATGGAAAGGTGCAGATGGTGAAATTAATCAAGTAGAGAGTACTGTGTTGACTGATGTTGTTGCTGCATATTACAAAGATTATTATGGTAATGAGTCACTGGATAGCCAGTATTTATCTTTTAATTCTTTTTATGAATATTCATTAGAGAAAATTGATGAGATTATTAAAAAAGAAGTAATAACGTTTGATCTACAATCTTATAAATACATTTTAAAACAGTTTTATAAAGGAGGAGAATACGAAGTAATATTAAATGATAGTGTTGATAATAGCCTTTTTGATGAAACTTTTATTGTTTTTGAGATTGATGCTATCAAAGATCATAAAATACTTTTTCCAATTACCACCATAATTATTATGGATGTCTTTCTTCAAAAAATGAGGCATAAAAAAAACAGAAAGGCTCTAATTATTGAAGAAGCTTGGAAAGCAATAGCATCTCCAATGATGGCTAACTATATATTATATGTCTATAAAACAGTAAGAAAATTTTGGGGAGAAGCTACAGTAGTAACTCAGGAGCTAGATGATATTATTGGTAACCAAATTGTAAAAGATAGTATAATTAATAATTCAGATACAATTTGTCTACTAGATCAAACCAAGTTTAAAGATAACTACAATGAAATATCCAAGTTGCTTTCTTTAAATGAAAAGGAAAGGCTTAAAATATTTACTGTCAATAATTTGAATAATAAAGCTGGAAGGTCAAGGTTTAAAGAGGTTTATATTAAAAGAGGAGCAATAGGAGAGGTTTATGGTGTTGAAGTATCACTTTATGAGTACTTGACTTACACTACTGAGAGAAAAGAAAAAGATGCTCTAAAAAGGTACTTAGACAAGTATGGAGATCATGTAACCGCACTTGAATACTTTATCTCTGACTTAGAAATATCTCAGTTAAGTCTTTCAAGTTTTGTTGATGAGGTAAATAGTAACAAAATACCCTTATTAGAATCGAATTCTATTTAAACATATCTAATCATGAAGCTATTTTTTCAACTATCGGTATTATGTATATTTTCTTCTTTACCAGTGTTTAGCCAACAAGCAGTAGTTGACTTTGGAGTAATCACTACATTGGTTACAAATCATAAAGCTCAGCAAACTGTATTAAAGAAGATTAAGAAAAGTGAAGGGGAAATAGCAACTGCACAAAAAACCATAGCTGTTCAAATGTCTGCTATCAAAGAAATAGAAGAGAAAATGTATAAATCTCTAACAAATGTAGCCTACTTAGTAAAGACAGTAAAAGAATTAACTTATGCTAATGAGATAGCTAAAGATATCGGGAAGTATCAATCTGAAATGATTAGTATGGCTGGAGAAGATCCAGAATTAATGCTGGTTGCAGTAAAAGCAGAAGCAGCTTTGATAAATCGGACTAAAGATTTATTGGAATATATTTTATTTAGTCTGGCAGGTGGAGATGCAAATATGATGAATCATAAAGAGCGTATGGATATCATGAGATATGTTGTGACAGAATTAAGGATTATGAGAGGGATTGCTTATGGAGTTTATAGAAGAATGAGAGTAGCACAAATCGCAGGAGTAATGAAGGTCTTAAATCCTTTTGGTTCCTATGTAAATAATGGAAAAGCTATAGCTCAAACCATTTTGAAGGATTTAGAAGAAATTAAAGGAAAAATAGATTGATATGCGAGAGTTACTCTTCATTCTTTTCTTTCAGTTAATCTTTTTTCAAGCTTATAGTCAGGGAGTTAGTATTGTTAAAGACAAAGGGGTAAATAGACAACTAGAAAGTATGGTTTATCTCAAGTGGAGTAAAAAGTATTTTCGACCAAGGTGGTATTATATGCTTTTTCATAACAAATACAGGACAGGAGAAGATAGAAGAACTATAAATCAATTGCTTCCAACACTAGCTTTCATTGAATTAACTGAAGATGCAACCGAAGATCAAAGTGATGACACTGATTTCATTTTTAACAAAGAAATGTTTAAACAAGCAAATATTGAGGGTGAAGCAGCCTATCATTTACACTTTAAAAAAATTATTAATGATTTAAACAGGGATATTGATGAGTTTATTAATGAGCTGAATAACTATGCTGTAAATACAGATATAATTAAGCAATTCGATGTAGAAAAAGAAAGAATTAATTCTAGGATAGATGCTTTGAGAAATGGCAATTTAATGCCTGGAGATTTAGCTAATGGGTTAGAAATAGAGGCAAAGAAATTGAGCTACCTTAAAGGTAGGTTGTATAAGTTTCTACAAGTTGTGGTGACCATCAATAAATATGAAACACTTTATAAGTAATGAGAGAAATAATAGATGAAGGTATGCTGGATTTACTTGGAGGGATGTATTCTTCAATGGAAATTAGCTATCTATTTTTTGCTGCAGAAGTTCAGGGACTTTGTGCCATTTTTATGTTTTTACATTTTGGTGTAAAAAGTTATGGGATGATGGTTGGTGATCAACGCTTGCAAGTCCTTCCCTTATTAAGACCCTTTGCTATAGCAATGGTAGTAATCTTTTGGGGTCAGTTTGTTAGTATTATAAATGAAGTAACTGGAATAATAACTAATACTTCTAAAGTTGTATTCGAAATGAAGGTTAGTACAATTGATGCTTTGCAACTTGAAAGAATGGAGCTTATTGATGACATAGCCACAAAACTTATTGAATCTAGTGCCGAATTAGAAAATGTACAGGAAAGTGACGATGAATCTTGGTATGAAACATTAGGAGTCGATTTTAGTAGCCTTCTTGATCCGATTAAAGGCTATTACATTATTATTATATCCAAGTTTAGATTTATGTTAGTTCAACTCATAGAATTTTTGGTTTTAACTATTTTTCAGGTGAGTACTTATATTGTCTTTTTCTTACAGGCTATTTTTTCAGCTGTGTTAGTTACATTTGGTCCATTCTCATTTGCTATAAGTATACTCCCTGCTTTTAAAGATGCATATGTACATTGGTTATCTCGATTTGTTGCAGTTGCACTTTATTCAGCCATAGGTTATTTAGTACTTTTTTTATCTCTTACCATTGTACAATATGGTATGATGCAGGAGATAGAGTTTTTAAAATATGTGATGGATAATGAAGCTGCTTTTATAGCTTATGTTTCATCTAATGATGGTGGTACTAGTTTCTACATAATCGGATTATTACTTGGTTCATTGGGTATGCTTTCAGTACCTGTAATTAGTACTTGGATAGTAGCTACATCAGGAGTAGGAAGTGCAATTACTGGGGCATTGCATGGAGCAACCAGAATGGTCACAATAGGAAGATAAAAAAACAGAAATATTAATCATGTTAATTAGAAACCTAGAAAACAAAATGAAACTTGCCTTTGCTGTGTCAATAGGTAGTTTTATTACTTCAATTGTAATTGTAGCAATCACTTTTGGCTTTGCTTATCAACTTGTAATAAAAAGTCAAGGCCAGATTTATGTTCTGGATGGCTCTGTACCTCAACTTGCAACTCAAACAGATATTTCTGTGAACAGAGAGGTTGAGTATCAATCTCATATAAATTTATTTCATATGCTTTTTTTCAATTTGCCACCAGATGATGAATTTATGAAAGAAAACATATCTAAAGCAATGTATTTGATTGATAAGTCAGGACAAATAGAATATAATAACTTAAAAGAAAAAGGATATTATAATGCTATTCTTGCAAGCTCTGCCATTCTCTCTATTCGTACAGATTCCATTAAGGTAGATATGGAAAAGAATAGTTTCATGTATTATGGAACACAACGGATAGAAAGAGAAACTTCTATTTTAAAGCGAAGTTTAATTACATCTGGAAATTTTAAAGATGTTCCTAGAACAGAAAACAATCCTCATGGAGTGTTAATAGAAAACTGGAAAACGATTTTGAATAAAGATATTAGTCATGATCGGAAAAGGAAATTATAAGTTTTATGATCTGTTCAGACAACTTAACGTTTTTGTGCGCAAGTATTCTAGAAACATATGGTATTGTATGATGAGCATTATGTTTCTGGGTATAATCCTTATATTCTTCCAAAAACCAAATCGGGAAGGAATATCTCTCAAAAACAAGTTTACAACTGCAGATACCTTGATAAGGGAAAAAAATAATAAAGTAGGCAGTTTTATAAATATTTTGGATATGGAACGCAAAGTAAATGAACTGTATTCCAAAGATTCTTTAACAAAACAAGATAGTCTACTATTAAAAAAGATTGATCATCAATTAAATAGTATGATGCATGAAGATTAAGTTTAATCAACCTAAATACATCTTACCCCTAATTGTACTTCCTTTTACTTTTATAATTGCTTACTTAGTGGATAGCAATTTTGCATTTGGTAGTGAAGAAGAACTAGGAGTAGAATTAAAAGAGACCGATAAGTTTAATACAGAAATACCTGAGCCACATTTAGATAAACGAGATGTGAAAGATAAATTCGATGCTTTTAAAGAAAGTTATAAATACAATCAGGATTTTTCTGCTATACAAGAAATTGAGCGAAATGAAGAATTGGATTCCGAAACAATAAATAGTGGTTTAACTGAAGAAGAAAAGGAATTAATTGATTCGGTAAATAATGAGATCATTACAGGTAAGAAGAAAAACTTCAATGATGAATTGAACGATTATCTAGATAATAACCATAGGCAGGTTTCTAACAATCATAGTTATTTAAATTCTGGAGCATCTGCTAATACTAGTCAGTTATCAGAGTATGAAAAAGAGATGCAATTGTTTAAAGAGCAGATGCTTTTTATTGATAGTCTGACAAAATCTGAAGAAGAAAAAAAGGATGTAAAGAGCGAGAAAAGTATAGCAGAAGTAAAAGAAAAGCCCAAAATGGATGTAAGTAAATACAACCCATTGACAATCAACCATTTTAATACAATTACTCAAGAGAAACATAGCAAATTTATAAGGGCTATTCTTGATGAAGGTTTAACTGTTTATGATGGTAGTCGAATTAGAATAAGATTGTTAGATAACATTTTTGTAGGACAACATGTGATTGAAAAAGGGAAATATTTATATGGAGTTATTTCTGGATTTGGTAAACAAAGAGTGAAAATTTCTATTGAAAGTATTCTTTATGAGGATCAAATTTTACCTGTTGACTTGGTTCTGTTTGATAATGATGGTATGGAAGGTTTATATGTACCGGAGTCAAAGTTTAGGGATTTTACTAAAGATCTGGCTAGTAATACTGTAAGTGGCCAAAATCTCCAAATTGAAACAGATGATGAAAATACTAATCAGTTTCTGATTGGTTTGGCACAAAAAGCTTTTCAAACTACTACCAGAGCTACAAGTCAGGCTGTAAGAAAAAATAGGGCTAAGTTAAAGTATAACACCATTGTTTATTTAGTAAATCCAGATAAGATAAATTAGTCATGAAAAGAATCTATGTTTTATATACATTATTACAATTTTCAGTATTGCTTTTATATGCGCAAGAAGAAGAGATTGAAACAATTAGTGTAAATACAGATATATCTACACATTTTATCCTATCTGAACCAATTGAGTATGTAGATATTAGTACCAATGCCGTAGTCGGAGATTTACCAGCTTCTAATATTTTAAGGATAAAACCATTAGAAGATTCTTTGGACTTAGGTGTCGTAACTATTGTAGGAGAGCAGTACATGGTACAGTACAAGTTAGAATGGGGTAGTGTTAAAGAAGCAGTAAAAAGGAAAAAAGTTACCCGTAGTGATGGAATAGGCATTAAAAATCTTAATGTGAAATTGTCTAAAGAACATATGGAATATTTTTCATTGGAAATTATCAAACGAAAGCCCTCTTACTTTACCGTTAAATCTCAGGGAACTAAAATGGAGGTTAAACTCAATAATATTTATACCATTAAAGATTACTTCTTTATTGATATAAGTTGTTTAAACCATACCAATATTAAATATGATATTGACCAGATTAGATTTAAGATAGAGGATAAAAAAATGGTGAAGGCGACAAATTTTCAGCAAGTAGAGATTGAGCCTGAATATCAATTATATGAAGATGTAAATGCGTTTAAGAAGAAGTATAGAAATGTGTTTGCCTTTCCTAAATTTACATTTCCAGATGAAAAGGTTTTTACTATAGAGTTCGCAGAAAAACAAATATCTGGCAGGACTATAACCTTGAAAATAGACTATTCAGATGTGTTAAATGCTGATATATTATGAAGTGGGTGTTAGTATGGTTAGTAGCAATGACACTAATTGCATTTAAGGTTAATGCACAAGAAGGTTATAATTACCTTGATATTGCAGGAGGTTATCTTGTAAAAGACACATATGGAATTGAGCTTTCTTTAGAATTTGGGAAACGATATCATAATCAATTAGAATTATTATTTGATTATGCTCATAATACTCATTCTGAGCGAAATAATTATATGTTGGGTTTAGCATACAAGCCCTTAATTACACGTAAACGCAATACTGTTTTAAATTTACGTGTAAGTGCTGCTTTGGGGACTAATGAATATGATTTTATTGCAGGTATTTCTACTGGGTTAGAATTGAATTTTGCATTTAGTAATGGATGGATATTTTTTTTAAGGCCGAAGGGAGATTTAGTACTTTGGGATAAAGATCATTGGCGAATAGGTATGCTAGCAGGTGTAAAATTTCCGATTAACTAAAAGAGAAATGTACAAACAAACTTGAAAATGGAAGAGAGCAAAGAGATTCAAAAAATATATTCTTTAATGCAGGGAGTAATCTATATAACTGTGTTGATGGATATTACTATCTTTATTTTAGTAGGTAAGGAGTTATTTCCTGAAATGGTAGAAGACATATTTCATCGTTTTGCACTGATGGGTATTTACCAGCATGTTTTATATTCCAAGCTTCTTACTTTAGTTTTAATTACAATTGTTTCAATAGGGACTAAATCGAGAAAAAAAATAGATTTAAATCCGGCAACTCATATATTACTTCCCTTACTATTAGGATTAAGCCTTTTTTTTGGAGCTTACTTTTTTTATTACTTCAATGTAAATATACTATTATATAAACAGTTTTCAGTATTTGATCTGGGGTACATAATCACGTCACTTATGGGAGCAGTGATGATACACATATCATTGGATAATGTATCAAAACGAATTAGTTCATCTCTAATGAAAGATAGATTTAACATAGAAAACGAGTCTTTTGAGCAGAGTAAAAAAGTAGTGCTAAATGAGTATTCGGTGAATATACCGATGCAGTTTTATTATAATAGAAAGGTTAATAATGGTTGGATCAATATTGCCAATCCATTTAGAGGCACTCTATTAATAGGTACGCCTGGTTCTGGGAAAACTTTTGGTGTAATCATTCCATTTATTAAACAGCATTTGGCAAAAGGCTTTTCTGCTGTAGTTTATGATTACAAGTTTCCCGATTTAGGTAAAGTAACTTACTATCACTTTTTAGTAAACAAAAGACAGAGCTTAAAAAACCATAAATTTCATGTGATTAATTTAGATGAAATTGAAAAAAGCCGAAGAGTTAATCCTTTAAAAGCAGATTATATTAAAACATTGGCAGATGCCGTAGAAACTGCTGAAGCCTTGGTTGAATCATTAAGAAAATCTGACAGGAGTTCTGGTGCAGATCAGTTTTTTAACCAGTCTGCAATCAATTTTTTATCTAGTGTCATATATTTTTTTTCAAGATTTGAAGGGGGAAAATATTCTTCTTTAGCTCATGTATTGGCCTTTATAAATAGAAGTTACGAAGAAATTTTTAGTGTTTTATTTACAGAGCCAGAGCTGGAGAGTTTGCTTTCACCATTTAAGTCTGCTTTTGATAAAAAAGCTTTTGATCAATTAGAAGGTCAAATAGGTACTTTAAAAATTAATATTTCACGACTTGCAACAAAAGAGGCATTTTGGGTATTCTCAGGGGATGATTTTAACCTGCAGATAAATAATCC
Organism: Chondrinema litorale; assembly: GCF_026250525.1. GTDB lineage: Bacteria > Bacteroidota > Bacteroidia > Cytophagales > Flammeovirgaceae > Chondrinema > Chondrinema litorale. Next base: position 12,128 of record NZ_CP111060.1, on the reverse strand, counting down.
TACAACACCAGGTGTATTGGTAATCGCAAATAATCCAGACACTCAAAATATTAATAGTACTTGTTACGCATTAGTAATTAATAGGCTAACAAGATTGGTAAACAAGAAAGATAAATTGCCAACTTCTATAATTGTTGACGAGCTGCCAACTTTATATTTTCATAAAATCGAAAATTTGATTGCTACAGCAAGGAGCAATAAAGTTTCTGTATTATTGGGTTTACAGGAATTGCCACAGTTCGAACAGCAATATGGGAAAGAAACTGCTAAAACGATTTGTGCTGTTATTGCCAATGTACTTTCGGGATCTGTTAGAAATAAAGAAACCTTGGACTGGCTTGAGAAGCTATTCGGAAAGGTTATACAAGTAAAGACGGGGATGAGCATAGATCGTAGCAGAACTGCTCTTTCTATGAATGAGTATATGGAATATTTAATACCAGCAGCCAAAATTGCAGGTTTAAAAACAGGAGAACTGGTAGGTAGAATTCCGCAAGAGGCAGCTCATTTTAACGGACAGTATGTTTCGAGCTCTTATCATTGCAAAGTGAACTTAAATACGGATTTGATAAAAGAAGAAGAAAAAAACTATATTGATTTGCCGAATTTCTATAACTTCGGGGGTAACAAAGATAAAATCTTAAGAAAGAATATGTTACTTATTAATTCACAGATCGAAAATATAGTTAAAGAATATGCATAACCTTGACCTTAAATTAATTGGCGAACGTTTTAGAATGCTGAGAACAGAGTTGGATTTAAGCCAAAAACAAATAGCAGAGCAATTAGATGTACACCAAAATGCTATTTCAAGATTAGAAAAAGGGATAGGAGCCAGCCTTGAATTATTTTTAAAACTTGTGAGTTTTTACAGTAATTATTTTGTAGTAGATAAAATTTTAGCCAAGTATTTTTCAGTTGTAAGAAAAGACGATTCAACGATGAGTTATTTGGATGATGTAGCTATAGAAAAGCTCAAGCAAGTACAAGAAGACTTTAATAAAGGTGTAGCAGATATTATTACATTATTAGAGATGGATTGAAGTAATATCAATTTTAGATACATGACCGATCAAATTAAAAATATATTCTATAATGAATTTTCTGAGCAAGAATATGCAATTACATGGGCTAAAGAGTTTGAGTGGGGAGCAATCGTTGGTTGGAATTCATGTGAGTATTTCGAAAAAGGCATTAATGAATTAACAGATAATAATCCTGTTTTGATTGATAAATATGACAATAGTCTGCACTTTTTAAGATCATTAGGTTCTTCACCTATGTTTGATAGAGACTTAGAGAATTATAGAGAAAAGAAAGGTTATAAGCATGTAATAAAATTTCCAATAGACGAAAGTAATGGTGAGATGACTAACATTGATAAAGTTTTAGCTCTCATGAAATCCAAAGAAATTTGTCAAGTCGAAAAAGCTATTGAGATTGTTAATCAACAAAAATTATTTGATTTAGATAGATTTGTAGATTTATTACCTATCAGATATGACAGTCTGATTGATACAATTGGAGTTGGTGTCGTATGTATGGAAGGTGAGTATATTATAAATGGCGATTTTAATAATATTCATAAAGTATCAGAAGAAATAGCACTTTTTAAAAATTTGATTAATGGAATTACAATAATGAATGACTTTGTTGCAACAGTGCTATCCTTGATAGGGATGCTGAGATTTAAATTTTGACAGAATTAGGCATACCACACCTATTAAAAATATTCAAGATGTGGCAACCAAGCTTAGCTTCTGTCACCTGATTTTCAAATTTGCGTGCATTTAGACCACTACTAATACTCCCTTTGTATCTATGCATAGCTACTTCCGATAAGCTTCGTTTGTGGTATCCAGCCTCTAGCTTCCATGCTCTTCTTCCTATTTGTTCTATTCGCTCAATGGCTTGATTTCTACTGATTAATTCAGGATGCTTTTCTTTGCTGATTACAGCGTTCTTAGCAGGTGGAATAATGATGTCTCCCCCTCTTTTATAAATGGCTCTTCTACATTTCTTCTTATCGTAAGCTCCATCTCCATAGAATTTGCCCAATGGAGCAGTTACTTGGGCTAGTACTGCTGAGACTGCTTCAGCGTCATCTACAGAATTGTCGGTCAGCACACAAGCTACAATTTGTTGACTCTTAAGGTCAATACCTAAATGAAGCTTTCGCCACGTTCTGCGTTTGGTTATCCCATGTTTTCTGACTTTCCACTCGCCTTCACCATACACCTTTAAGCCTGTACTATCTACTGCTATGTTCATTTTTTGGTCTAATGGCCTACCACTTAACTTTAAATCTAATCCCGAAGCTCTTCTTGAAAGTGTACTGTAGTTAGGCACTGCTAAATCTGATAATCCCATTAATGAAAATATGCTTTTTAAGAATCCTGTACATTGACGTAATGGCAATCGATACACCTGCCGGATTGTTAAACAAAGCTCAATGATCAAATCAGAATAATGTTTTTCCCCTACTACTTTGTCCTGCTTTGAAATATCACACCAATCACGATAAACTCCGGCTGATAGCCATAGTGTTAGGCTGCCTCGCATACAAAGTGATGCGTTGTAGGCTTTCCAATTTCTCGGTTTATATATATCTTTACAGGCAGGCATGATTTAGAAAGTTGATTTGTTTTGTCACTTATCTCTACTTTCTCATGCCTGTTTTTGTTGCGTTGCAACAATGTCATAATGAATTGTAAATCAGTAGAATTTTCAAATTCTATTTTAGCATTGGTGAAGATGAAACATTTAGCTGTTGCGAATACCAACATAAGTAAAATTCCTTTTGATTTGAGTAATTTGGAAAATCTTAATGAGATAAGTTTTTATAGTACAAATTTCAAAGCAAATGATGTATGTATTTTCAGGTTACCACCCAACTGTAAAATAACTATTAGTTAAATTTAAGTAATGCAGAATAAGGTTACACATATATTATGTATTATATGAATATATTTATACATTAAAAATATCATCTATATTAGATTATATTTTTAATGCTAACTATATTATGTATATCCCATGATTTTGATTAATTTTAATATAAATAAAGTATCAAAGTTATGGAGTTTAATATTAAAGATTTACCTTACAAGAGTTTTGAAAAATTGGGAATGTCTAAACGAGATATTCTTAACTTACCTAAAGATGATTTGGTAGCTTTACTTTCAGGAAAAACTACCAGTTTGAAACCTATACACATTAAGGATAATGGTATTGATTATAAGGCTGATGTAAAGCTGAGTTTATATAACTTACCGGATAACTCAATTGGGGTTAAAGTACATCCTTATCGTAAAGAAATTAAAAATGAATATAACCTGACTCAAAATGAGCTTACGAAATTGCAAAATGGTGAGCTAGTAGTTGGTACAAGAGTTTCTATGAATGGAGAAAAGGATAAGTATATCTATCAGCTTGATAAAGAGATTAATGAAATTAAGTCTATTAGAGTAAATAATATTAAAATTCCAGATCAGGTTAATACTATTTTGTTATCTCCAGATCAGAAAAATGCTTTGTTAGAAGGTAAACATGTAAAAGTTACTGATAAGGATAATAATGGAAAAACATTAGCAATTGATTTAATCAATATTAAAGGATTCACTTTAAAAGAAGATTTGTCTCAAGGCAAAAAGAAAGGTGTTGGTAAAAAGGCAGAGGTTGAAGATAGTCCAAAAAATCAAAGTGATCGCAGTATAGAAAAACCTCAGAAGATCACAATGAAGAGATGAAATAATATTTATATTATCTCTCAATTTAATTAAGTGATGAAGGAATAAGCAAGGTATTTGAATCCAATTTATATGAAACTATAAAACCATTTTAAATGAAACAATCAGCCTTATATTTTTTAGCTTTTTTCTTTCTGGCAATTTCATGTACGGATATTGATGAGGATGATATAACACCAGAAGATTCTGATACAGCTATTTTTAAAGTGCAAATAGAACAAGAAGGAAACTATGACAAGTTCTTAAGGTCATTGGTTTTTGATACAGATCAAGCAGTAGATGATGATTTTAAAAACTCAGAGACTAATGAGATATTGGAAGGAACCTTGTATAGTGAATCAGGTGAGTTGGAAGATTCAAACTTTACCATAGTTACAAGGCAAAAAGTAAAAAGTATATCTATACAAGCATTGATTTCTTGGACATTGGGAGTAGAAGATGGTGAAACTGCCAGTATTAATCTTTCAATATTTATAAATGATGAAATTATAGATACTCAAACTATTACATTGGATGGGACTGGTTCTGCTAATTTTCAACAAACATATAATGCTGCAGATTATTAACTTATTGATTATCAGACTTCCGATTTTTAGGAATAGGAATATTGAAGGAGAATAAAAAATTATTCTCCTAGCTTTTTAATTTTTTCTTTAGTGGGGATGTTTTCAGGGTTAATTTTCATACTGTTTTGTATTGTTTCTCTTACTTCTTTGTGGTGAGCCTTATTGAGAATATTGGCATTATCAACACTATGTTCTTCTGTGTTTAAATGCATATTTGTTAATTCAGTAGCAAAATCACGACCTTTTAATAATACTATTTGTAATTCATCATCTGGAATGGGGTTTCCATTAAAAAGTACTTTTCGTCCGTCTAAATCTATTTGAAGATAGTCTTCGTAGGTACCACCTATATTTTCAATATTCTCTCTTAATCTATTTTTTGTAGACTCCAATTTTAAAAAAGTCTCAAACCTTTTATCTTCTTGCTTAAGTGCTTGTAGAGTTTCCTCACATTTTATAAAATATCTACGAGCTTCTCTTCCCTTATCGTTTCTTTGAAGCATAGCTATTTCTTTAGCCATACTTATTGTTAAATAATATTCTGTTTTCGGTCTACCACCTTTCTCAGGGGTTTTTCCCAAAATTGGGAAAAACTCTTTCCCTTCTTCAAAACCATATTGTATCATACGGTTTATCCACATAGAAAACTTAGTATTAACCTCTAAAAACTCCCATAATTCTCTGGCATTAACTAGACTCCCATTATATATTTTTATTAATTCCATGTTTGCGATCGATCTTTTTTACAAAGGAAATATAAGCAATTTTTACTCCCAAATAAAATTTGGATGGTTTGAAATTTACAGGAATCGGTGAAAATTACCATTGAAATTGAGATTTTAAAGGGGCTAAAAATTTTTTAAAAGGATGGTTAGGGGAGAATAGTATTTTAGAAAAGTAGGCAAGGGGATAGAGAAAGTTGTGATTTAACATAGATAGGGATTATATATGATAAGATCAATATTCAAAATCAAACCTACCTTCTGTAATTGATATTTTTTGTCCATTTTTATTGAACAATTCGCCTTCAAATGTCCCTGCAACTATTTTGTTTATAGTATCTAGAAAATTTATATTGACAATACCTGATTGATTACTTAATAGTTTATAAGCTTCCTCACAATCATATGAATTGTTAGTATTAGGATTATAGCGAGTACTATCTGTACAAGAAGGTTCATCAACAATACTATTTTTAATCTTTATTTCATAAACTCCTTCTTCGTTTACATCTTGAATAAAAAATTCAATTATTTCATGATTTTCTTTAGAATTGTTTTTAGCAAAGAATCTCATAGATTTAGAATCAGAGTTATAAATGACACCTTTTGTATCAGATGTTGGCACTAAAATTCCTGGAACAGATGGTTCCCATACTTCATCGTTTAATAACATTCCAAATGTATCTAATCCACTTTTTGTTTCTTCAGGTAATTCAGGTAAATCATCTAATAATAAAAAACAACTATTTAAATTAGTGAGGCAAAAAAGTAAAAACAATAAATTGATTTTTTTCACAATCGAATAATTATTTACCATAATTTGAACATTCAGTGGCTTTAATATTCTACTATAGCAATAGCTCATTTTAAATTAAAACTATATCCAAATAATGAAAATACCTGTTACTATTTCTTTTAAAGTAAGTTATTAATGTAAAGAGTACAATTCCCTTGTGTGTAGGGACAATGCCTTGAACCACTAGCAAGCCGTAAAGGTATAAAGCGGACTGCATAACCCGGTACAGACATACAGGACCCCGGCGGCAGTAGCTGCACGTGAGATTATTAGGTTGGATAAGTAGGTGCATCACTACGAAATTCAATACCTGAGTCACATGACTCAGGTCAGACCACTAGATTATCGGTATTTTTATTGTTTCCCATATATTGCATCAATATCTAATAAAGTCCATTGATTTGAATTGAAATCATAATATTCTTTGGAGATAGATATTTTTAAATGATTATGATCAATTATAATTAAGTTACTATTAATCATTACAGTTTTATTACTTTGTGTGTTGTCAATATAAGCTTCTTCTACATAACTTTTTCCATTTAAAGAAAATGAATTTTTTTCATATTGATAGGTAGTTCCAAAGCCATAATCAATAAACTCTATGCTACCTTCAGGACTACTAGGATATTGAAAAGTAATCCAAGTCTTTGGAAAGAAAAATGAAAGTAAGTTAGGTTTAATTTCCAAGTCATTAAAATCAAAAGTATTTATTTCATTTACTAATTCTTCAGAGGTAATACCATCTTTATTCAAATCAACAGCGATGTTGGATTGAAAAGATATGATTTTATAATTACCAACATACTGTTCATTATCTATAACATCCTCATTACTACAATTCACTAAAAATGGAGTAATGAAAATTATCAAATAAAGTCTTAAGATTTTTTTATTAATCATCTTTATTTTATTTTAAAAACCGATAGCATTGTGTTTTATATACATATTGCCTAAAAATAAGCATAAAAACCTATAGTATAGATAAATTTGCTGAAAATCTTATCGATGTGTAAGTGATCTTAAAACTAAGTTGATGCCCGCACATCTAGTAGCTTTTTTATTATCGTCCTAACTAAACTGGCAGAATATTTCACACTTGGCTGATCCATTTCTTCTAAAAAGTATTTGGTTGGCCTGGGATATGCATTGTAGTAGTACTGACTTACGACATTATTAGAGTACACTTTACATACAGGCACATTATGTGCTTTTTTGAGAAAATATAATTATGTGCGAAGTATTTAAAGTGACATTTACAATTTAAATGACAATCGTTTTATTTTAATAAACTCATTTTATAAGTACAGGAGTTACAGTGTATCCCATTTTTCTTAATTGGTTTATCAATCCACATTCAAACATTAAATGACTTAATCCTACAGCAATGAAACAATTTTTTGTTTTTAAATAATTTGATAATTCTTTTAGCCATCTATTATTTCTATTAGTAAGTACAAGTGTATTTTGACATGGCTGATCGAAGTTAAAATCAAAGTCCATATTTTTATACCAAGCTATTTCAGAGCAGTTATCATTGTTACTACTTTGGATTTTTTGTAGAATTGTTTCAAGTCTTTTTTTATGTACCTTTCTAGGCATTCCTTCAACATCTTTTTTAATAATTTCTAACTGCTCTTTTACCGTTTCAAGTCCAATTAGCTTCAACTCATTATCTGAAGCAACTTTAGCAATGTAGTTGTCTAATGATAATCTCTCATCCGCACTTTGTTTGGCCTGACATATAGTTTCATTATAATACCTGTTTAAAAAAACATACAGTTCTGTTGGTATAATTTTATTTAAGTCAATTTTGCTTTTAGCGAAAATACTATCGACAAAAAGATAATCATCATTACTTAAATACTTTAACCAATTAGTTTCTAGGGTACGTTGGTTAATAATATCTTCAGCTAATTGACCAGGTATATTTAAACTTTCTACAATTAGCATATCTGAATTTAATAACCCTTGCTTAGCTGCGTTCAAAGATTCAAAAAAAGTTTGACCAAATGCATGATGAGTACCAAATAAATAAGAGATTTTTTCAGTGTCCTGAGATTTAATTTCAAACAAAATAGTATTAATACTATCTTCTTGATTAATGATTGTAGGAGGGATAAAATTATTAAATCCTAAGGCTAAATGATTGTAGTAAATTAGTAATAAAATTATGTAAGTAATTAATTTCATTTATCAATAGTTAAGGACTCATAAGTTTACAGGATTCTTTTACAGAAAGTTATTAATTTTATTTATATGATTTACTTTCTATGTAGAAGGTCAGTAGTTATTATAACCGGGTGAAGTAGAAGAGGAAAAAGAACTATGATTTTTTTGCAACTCTTTTATGTTCTGTTATTCAAAATATAATTTGGCATAATAAATTAATTTCAAAATATAAAAAGATGAATATCAGTATATGGAAAACACTGTGAGAGCCTGTAAGTTTATAGCATAACAACAGAGTCTTTAGAAACCATTCGTGATAACCTTTATTTTTACAGGTTAATAAACACTTTTTTGTTTTCTATATGTAAAGATACCTGGTATTTTAAACTGTTTAATCTTTTGTTTAAAATAGTCATTTTACAATTTTCTTTTTCACTTTTTAATAAAACATTTAACCATATAATTTGTATTAATGTTACTAGTTCTTCTAAACAATCTTTAGTTATTAAGGCTTGTATTCGATTGAGCAAAGTTTTTAAAAGCTCATCAGAAACAGTTTTTGTAATATAAATAATAGGAATATTTTTATAAATACTATTTGCGATTTGTAATGCTTCCATATTATCAAAACTAGATACATTATTTAATAAAAGAATATCTGGCTTAAAACAATGTAAATATCTTAAATATGCCTCTTTGGTATCACAACAAGCTATGTTAGCAAAAATACCATTTCTAAATAAATCACCTTTAATGAAGGTTTGATCTGATTTTGATTCTTCCAAAAGGAGAATATACTTTAAAGTGAGCATCAATGAAATTTTTATTAGACCATTAATAATTCTTTAAAGAAGTAAGTAAGCTAAGTTTTGAATATAAGGTATTCGCAAGACTAAATTTAGCAAAAAAATACCATATATTTTTAGATGGGATTTAGAAGTTAAAGCTAATCATTTTATTTTTAATGAGTAAAAAAGCAAGAAAGTAGCAATATCAATAATTAAAAATGATAAATATATCATCAATGTTTAAAAAATATGTAATTTCAATTAAGGTGATTATATTACTAATCATTTTTTTTAATTCACTATATGCTCAACATAAGTATGAAAAAGAGAGTCACTTAAGTGAAAAAAATGTTCCTAGAAAAGCACTAAATTTTCTTGATTCTTTGGATGTGTCCAGTAATATAAGATGGTATTTAGAAGAAGGATTAGACAGTAGAAGTATAGAAGCCAAATTCAAGTATAATAACCTAAGGCATAGTGTAGAATTTGATACTATTGGAAATTTGCAAGATATAGAAGTTGAGACAGAATGGAGTGATTTAACAAACTCACTAAAAGTTGCACTTACAACTCATCTTAGTAAAGATTGTGAAAAATTTAAAATACGGAAAGTTCAAATCCAATATACAGGTGATACTTCTGTTTTATTAGCTAAAATTAAAACAGGAGAAAGTTCAAAGAATTACTTTGTAAGCTATGAGATAGTTGTAAAATGCAAGAAGTCTAAAAATATCGATTTATACGAGTATTTGTTTAGCGATTCAGGAGAAAAGCTTTCAACTGCTCGAATAGTATTTAAAAACTCCAGTAATCTTGAATACTAAAGAACCATTATTATTTATTCTTTGCTTCTTGCCATTAATCTCAAATCCAACATTGGCTCAAAGTAGATATCAGATTGGCGGTTTACCATCCATCAACTTTAATTATAAATTAGCTAAATATTGGTCTATTAATTATAAAGTAGAGTCGCGCCAGTTATTAGAACAAGGAATATTTAATGTTATAAATGATAAAAAGTACAAATATATACTCACTGATAATTCAGTGCTATTAGCAAAAAAAGTTGGTCTAAATGCTAGAATTGCAGGCGGTTATTTATTGCGTTTTAGTGAAGGAGGATCAACTCATCGTCTAATTCAGCAATATGCAGTAACACAAAAGTTGTCTGGTTTTAGATTGGCTCATCGTGCTGTTGCTGACCAAACTTTTTCATCTACTGAAACTACAACGTTTAGGATAAGATATAGATTGGCAACAGAGATTCCTTTAAATGGTGAATCAGCAGATTTAAAAGAATTGTATTTCAAAATAAGTAACGAATATCTTAATAGTATACAAAATTCTGTATATGATATTGAAATTAGATTAGCACCATTGTTTGGATATTCAATTTCTACAATTCATAAAATTGAAGCAGGAGTAGATTATAGGATAAGTTCTTTTGTGAACCAATCTGCACAACATAGTTTTTGGACATGTCTGAATTGGTACATAGAAATATGATTTATAACAAGACATAGTAGAGGCAAAATTAGGTAATAATCCTTATGATTTTCTAACAAAGTGTAGTCAAATACATTTATTAATAATAATAACCATGAACAGTAAAAAATTTAAATTAAAAGCATAATAATGTATTAGATTAAAGCCATTCTAACTATTGAAATGGCTTTTTTTGAACAAACTAAAATTAAATATAGTATAAAAGATGTGCTGTTGGAATATCCATTTAATAACCAAAACTACACTACATAAAACAATCAATGAGAATTATTTATGAAAGTTCATTTATGATATTAACTTATCAGTCATCCTTAAAGTTGATGGAAATAGTATGGCTACCTACAAGAAATTCTATGTTGCCTGCTCAATTTCAGTCTGAATTTCTCACATTCCTATTATATCAAGATCAATATAAATGTGAAAGGTTATTGCTAGATGAAAGACATCTTAAATTTAAAGCTACACCCAGTATACAAAAATGGATAAAAGAAATAATTAATAAAAGAGCAAATTACTATTCTAAGAAGATAGTAATATTAGTGTCTGAAGAATTACTGCGAAGGCAATTTCTAGAGGATACAGTAACCGGATTAAATTTAGAAAAAACTCAAATCAATTTATTTTCCAGTAAAGGAGCAGCAAAAAACTTTTTGTTAGATAATAATATAAGAAATACTTCATATGAAACTATTATATCAAGTTTATTACTTTCTTAATTGGAATAAGAAGTTTTGATACAAATTCAGCACATAAATTTTTGGTTCAGTGTGATGATTTTAATGTTTATTTTAGACTTAAAATAATCAAGAATAATTTCATTACTTGTCTAAAAGTAATTTAGGATGGAAACTAATCATAAGCCATACCCAATTATTGAATGCTTCATGATCTCCAGCTGCAGTTTTAATATATTCCATAGATTCTCCAGCTAACATTTGAGAGTACCCGATATTTAAAACAACATCTTTGTCAAATGTATAATTATAGACAATATCGAGTTCGGTTCCCAAGTATTTACTTACTGAAGAAGTTAAATTTTCAGGATCGTAAATGTCGGCTGCACTATTAAATATATGTGCATGAGCAAGTAAATTACTATTAGTGTTTACTTTAAATTTAGTTTTTAAAAATATGTCTATTAATCCAGCCACTTTTCCCTGCTGGCCATGGGTATTTCCTACATAGAAATAATCCATAAAACCATAAAACTTATGATTCGTACCATAGAGTGGATTGAATGATTTATCATTGGTATTATTAATAGATGATCCAGAAAGCATATCAAAACCAAAGGTAATAGGAGTTAATTGAGTAGGTATGGATAAGCTTGCACTTAACATATAAGCATTTACATCATTGTCTGCAGCATTCTTTCCACTCTGAAAATAAGCTTCTGCAGTAAAATTAATTGTATTTAGCTTGCTACTTGCCATTAACCCATAAGTTTGCCTGAAAGCAATAGAAGAGTCAGATTGAATCTGTCGGCCATCGTTCTGAATAATTGCAGAAATTTCGGAATTATCAAATTTCTTATTTAACCAGATAAATTGCATGGTTTTATAATTATTTAACCCAGTATAGAATGTTTCTGATAACTTTGTGGGCTCAAAACCAGATTGATTAAATGCACCTCCTATATCTAATCTAAAATCACTACTATCGGTTTTATAGGTAATCACCAGTGCATCATGACTTCTGCCTTGAGCAGCCCAATCTAGATCTCCTAAAAACCTTGCGTTATTATAATCAAGATCCATTCTCCCTATTTTGAATTGCCAGTTTCTATTAAGCCGATATAGTCCCCAAGCTTCATATATGTTGGTAAGTGA